>USHH01000195.1 GCA_900554345.1 uncultured Bacteroidales bacterium
TCGGAATGAAACGGCCGAAAAGTTCGGAATGGCGTGTCAGATGCGGGCGATGACGGCCTCGAGGTTGTCGCTCTCGGCAAGGTTGAGTGCCTTGCGCAGCCGGTAGCGCGTCATGTTGACCGACCGCGGCTGATTGCCCGTCAGCACGCAGATCTCCTGCGTCGAGAGTCCCATCCGGAGATAGATGCACATCTGCTTGTCGTTCTCGCTCAGGTCGGGATACTGCTTCAGCAGCCGCTCCATAAACGCCTCCTCCTCCCTCCGTGCCTCGCCGTCGAGCTCCGTAGAATAGGGCGGCAGCATGTTGTTGGAGATGAAGGCGCCGATGTTTCTCACCGCCGTATTGGTAGCTTCGTCCTTGCCGGTGGCCTTCATCACCATTCCGCGCAGTTTACCCATGAACGGATTGAAGTTGGAGTGAAACAGAAGCAGATAACGGATCGCGCGCGACTGCTCCTTCGTCCTGACGGCGAGGGAGTCGTTGGCTTGCTCGAGTGCGGTGATCTTCTCCTTCGTCACTCCTTCGGCGAGACGTGCCGACAGCTTCTTGCGCACTACGGCGCTGTAAAGGAATATCAGCGAGGCAAGCACGATGGCTGCCGCGAGAATCCAGACGTAGACCGCCAGACGGCGTTCCTTCTCCTCCGTGATGGTGAAGCCGTTGGGAGTCACCACCACATTGTCGTCACACCAACGGATCAGCGTCTGCGCCATAAGGCTTGCCGTGGAGATGTCAGGGTCCATCCTGTTTTTCTGATACGTTATTATATTGGCGGGCTCGCGTGGGGTGCTGTTGGCGAGCTGCCACTCTCCCAGCGCGGCATAGGTGTCGGCAAGCAGCAGGAGGCTCTGCACCTGCTCGTTATCCTGCCTGTAGCGCCGGGCGTTGCCGAGAGCCTCCTTTGCGACGGTCAGCGCCTTCTGTGGCATGCCGTTGTCGAGATATAGGCGCCCGAGCTGGGTATATGTGGAGGCGTAGAGATGAGTGAAGTTTTTGTCGAATTCTATCCTTACGGCCTCACGCAACATGGAGTCGCGCTGCTCGAAATCGCCGAAAGCGCTCCCGATGCGCAGCAGCAGGTTGCACTCGAGCTCCGAATTCCCGGATTTCCTGCATAAGTCGAGCGCGTCTCGATAGAGTCTCAGCGCCTCGGCCTGATTGTCGGTGATATAGTAATAGGAGCCCATGCTCGCGATGTCCCTGGCGAGGAAATCGGGATTGTCGGTGCGCCGGTGATAGTCGGTCACCTTCTCCAGTGTCTTGCGTGCCTTGTCGCGTCGGCCTTTGCGCAGGTCGATGTAGGCGAGGCCCGACTGGATGGCGTAGTAGGTGGCGCTGTCGGCAGGCGGACAGTAGGCAAGTGCCTTCTCGAGAAGCTGTGTCGAGATGTCGAGCCATCCTGTCTCAAGCATGTCCCAGCCGTAGAGGTAGAGCGCCCTTGCGCAGTAGAGCGGCATCGAGTCGCGGTAGGTGCGTGAATGGCTCAGCATCCGCATCGCCGGTATGAGCTGCGATTCATATCCGGGCCTGTGGTCCTTGACGCGCAGGAAGGCGTCGGCTTCCTTGGCCGATGTTATGGAGTCGCGCTGGGAGTTAGGGGCCGCCGGGGCCGATAGGGTAGCGGCACACAGCATGACGAGCAGGATGTGCCTTATGAGGCGCATTCCCGCGTCAATGTTCCGGATATCTGATGGGAGAGTGCGGATCAATGTCGTGGATGGATAAAGGGTGGTGTAAGGGTGAATCAGATGAAGAGCTGCATCTCGGGGGTAGGGGAGGCGGTGAGGTCGATTGCCTTGTGGGAGACGGGATGCTCGAATTGAATGCGGCGTGCGAGAAGGGAGATGCCCCCGTCTCTGTTGCTGCGGCGCGCCCCATACTTTAGGTCGCCCTTGATGGGATGGCCAAGGGCCGAGAGCTGGGCGCGGATCTGATGCTTGCGCCCGGTGAGGAGCTCCACCTCCAGCAGTGTGTAGCGGTCGCCCGTGGCTATCGTGCGGTAGCGGAGGGTCGACTTCTTGGCCTCGGGGTCGTTCTCTGAAGAGATGAAGGTCTTGTTGAGGCGTCCGTCGCTTTTGAGCCAGTTCTCGAGAGTGTCGCTTTCCTTTTCCGGCCTGCCCTCCACGAGCGCCCAGTATGTCTTGTGGATGTCGCCCTTGCGGAGCATGTCGTTGAGGCGCGTGAGGGCCTTGGAGGTGCGTGCGAAGACCACGAGGCCGGCCACCGGGCGGTCGATGCGGTGAACGACCCCGCAGAACACGTTGCCGGGCTTAGAGTATTTCTCGCGTATATAGTCCTTGACGGTCTCGGAGAGGGGCTTGTCGCCTGTCTTGTCGCCCTGCACTATCTCGCCGGGCTCCTTGCGCACCACAATAATATGGTTGTCTTCGTATATTACCTCCATAATCGATATGAAAAAAGGCCGACTGGAAGTCGGCCCTGTTGGTGGCGGGGGCAGGACTCGAACCTGCGACCTTTGGGTTATGAGCCCAACGAGCTACCACTGCTCCACCCCGCGGTGTCATTTACGGGTGCAAAGTTACTGCTTTTCCGGATACCCTGCAAATATTCCGGCTAAAAAATTGCTTAAATAATGTTAACGGGGTGCGATGCTCCCCTGAATACCCATTTTTAACGCTTTTTTTGTGCCCCGATGATGTCCCGTCTGATTTTTTTTGCTAAATTTGCTCAGAATTCCGGAAAGTGTGCAAACTTTCCTGCCGTTTTCCCATTTCGCTTCCGTCGTTCTTCTTCGGTGGCATAACGCTTTAGAATTTGATTATGGTTAGCAAAACCCGCGACAAGTTTATCGAGGTTGCCCGTCAGCTCTTCGCCCGGAAAGGTGTGGAGAACACAACCATGAACGATATTGCGTCGGCCTCCGACAAAGGACGGCGCACTATCTATACATATTTCAAGAGCAAGCGCGAGATTTTCAATGCCGTGATCGAAAGCGAGACCGACCAGCTCCTCGGCAAGCTCCGGCTTATCGTGGCCCATCCGGCATCTCCGGAAGAGAAGCTACGCGCATATATCGAATGCCGCTTCGAGACAATGAAGGAGATCGTGAGCCGCAACGGATCCCTCCGCGCCGGTTTCTTCCGCGACATCCGCAAGGTGGACCGCGCACGCAACATCATCAACCAGAAGGAGGTCTCCCTGCTCCGAAGCATCCTCGAGGAGGGCGTGGAGAGCGGCGACTTCGTGATCTCCGACCTCACCCACTATGCGGTAATCATCACCCAGGCCCTCCAGGGCCTCGACGTGCCGTATATCCGCGACAACCTCTCCGACCGGGGCATCGACAAGGCCATGCTCAAGGACTACATGACCAATCTCCTGCTCAACGGCATCAAGAAGCGGTAGACGCCGCCCCGCAACCAAAAAAACTGAATCTTATAACACTACTGTATGTATATCAACTCCATAGGCTATTACGTGCCGACAGAAAGGGTCGACAACGAATATTTCGAGAAGCTCAACGGTTTGCCTGAAGGATGGATTCTCCCGCGCACGGGCATCAAGACCCGCTCTAAAGCAGCTCCCGACGAGAATGTCGACACCATGGCCATCGACGCCATAGAGAACGCCCTCCCGGCCCTCACGTATGACATCAAGGATGTCGACCTCATCATCGCCGCCCACTACTGCGCCTACGACACAGTGGCCACTGCGGCCCACGAGGCCCAGGCGCATTACGGCATCACCGGCGCCAAGGTCTTCTACATGTCGTCGGCATGCTCTTCCTTCATCAACGGCCTCGAGACTGTGGAGGCCTTCTTCAAGTCGGGGAAGGCGAAGCGTGCCCTGCTCATCTGCAGCGAGCACAATACATACTACAGCAATGAGCGCGACCCCAAGAGCGGCCATCTCTGGGGCGATGCCGCCGTGGCCTACTTCCTCTCTCCCGACAAGGTGGCGCCCACCGATGTCGAGGTAGTGGCGCTCCACACCGAGGGGCTCGGCAATGTAGGCAAAGGCCCCGACGGGGTGAAGCTCCGTCCGAAGGAGGAAGGCATCACGATGCCCGACGGCCGCGACGTCTTCATCCATGCCTGCCGCTACATGATCTACTCGCTCAACGAGACCCTCCGGGAGGCCGGAGTGCAGATCGCGGATGTCGACAGGATAATCTGCCATCAGGCCAACAAGCGCATCGTGGCGCAGGTGGCCCATCAGCTCGACCTGGGGCTCGACCGTTTCCTCAATAATATAGAGGAGCTCGGCAACACC
>USHH01000196.1 GCA_900554345.1 uncultured Bacteroidales bacterium
TCTGGCGTTTCCTGGGGGTTTCGGGCCTACGGAGTTATTCCTGCCGGTCCAGCCGGGCATATCGGTGTAGTCGTCGAGATAGCCTTCGGCGTTGTTGATCGGCTCCATAGAGAAGAGGTCGGCGCCGCCGGTGCAGCCGGAGAAAGTCTCTGTGAAGAGGGAATAGTCATTTTCGTCGGCGGCGATTCTCGTTACGTCGTAGTTGCGGAGCAGATAGTTCTGTGCCTTGGGGGCGTCGGTCCAGTTGGCGGTGTAGCTGCCGCCGCCGATAGCGGAGGCATTCTGCAGACGGGGAGCCGCAACTCCGAAAGCGTGGTGCTTCTCGCCTACGGAGAAATCGCTGACATTATGACTGCGGACGCGATACCAGTATTCCGTATCAGGGTCAAGACCTGTGAAGGTGTAGCTGCACGGATCGTTGTGCTCTGAATGGTAATAGTAGTTATACGCGTAGTCATCGTTCTCGGGATCATGGAGTGAGCTGCCTTCGGCCCTCTCAAGCACGAACGGGCGGGCGCCCCAGAGGTCGATATTGTCGAGCACTACGGAATATGGAGCCTTGAAGCCTTCAGCATAGAAACGCAGGCCCTTATATCGACCCTCGAACTGGGTTCCGTCGAGCATGTAGTTTAGGAAATAGCCGCCGGGCGTCCAGTATCCGTCGGCCATCACAGATGAGACAGGCTGCCAGCCGTCGTCGGTCAGACCGTCGATGAGAAGGGTGCCGAGACCCCATTCAGGATCCATATCGTCGTTGGTCGGCTCCGTCGGGACATCGAAATATGCTGTGAAGGTCACCAAACCGAGAGTGGTGCCGAAATCAGGGGTGACGAACGCTGCGTCGACGCCGTTGATGTCGAGGCGAAGACCCTTGGAGCCGTCGACCCCGGCCCCGTCCTCGATTTCAGGCCCGTCAGCCGTAGTTCCTTCAGGGAGCGAGCCGCTCTCGAAGTCATAGTTCTCGTCGATGCCCTTGTCGGCTGTGTAGTTCACCTTCCAGAGGTCGATGTAGTAATTGTAGGAGCGGCGCACTGGATCCCAGTTGATGGTGAAGCCGTCGTCGGTGAATCTGGAGGGCTCGCGCACCACCGGACATGCCAGGAAAGTGGCTGCGTCCGTCACCCTGATGTAGTCGATCTCGATTGCCGACGAAGTGCCGATCGAGAGGTAGCCGTCTTTGTCGGCGCCCTCGTTGCGCAGTGTGAATGTGAAGTCTATCCATCCGTCGTTCTCGTAGATCTGGCCGCTGGAGAGCTGTCCGTAAGGAGCATCGGAGACAGGACTGTCATAGGAGTCATATCCTCCGATTCCCAGTCTCACAGAGAAGTCCGAGCCTCTGGTCGTGACGTACCCGGTCTCATTGTCGGCTCCCCAGAATGTCTTGGCATAACGGGCGCGGACGGTCACCGTCAGGTCGCCGGAATAGTCGCCGAGCGGCGTATTGATGGATGCACCCTGCATAGGATTGTAGCACTGGAGTATGACCGTGCCGCCCTTTCCGGCATAAACCCAGTCGCCCTCCCATGTGCCGCTCTCGGGAGTATAGGCGGTGTCCATATAGCGTCCCGGCTCGAAGTAGTGGCTGGCCAGGACATCGGTGTAATGCTCGCCGATTCCCTCGATGGTCTCTGTCTCGCCGTCGGGCACGTTGCTGAAGTCCTCGACGAGGATTTCCTGGGCGCGGGTTACGCCCGGCTCTTTGTCAGGGCTTTTCAGGGGCTCGGGTGTCACCTCGCTTTTCGACAGGATCTCGGGGCGGTCGGCTTTTGCCGTCGCCGTCTCCTTCTGCACGGGCTTGAGCTGGAAGCGCTCTTGGGCCAGCATCGTGCCGGCTACTCCCGCTGCGAGCAGGAGCGCTGTTCCGATCAGGGTAGATGTTGTTTTCATATAATATCGTTTCATGTCTCCCGGTTGTGGATTGTCGGCGCCGGAGACGGAGACTGTATCCCCGGCAACAATTTCTGATTATTCGTATTAAGCATGAATCCGGCTTGTAGGGACGTGCCTCCGGCACGTATCCCCGCCGTCCTGTGGTGTCAGCGTCTTTCCGTAATCGGCGCTGACGTCATATTATGGTTTGTCGGGTCGGTGTCTTTATCCGGCGCGTTGCCGGCATAGACCACGCCTCCGCCACCCACTATCGCGATGGCCATTGCGGTCGCTGCTATCTGTCTCTTAGTTGTTTTTGCCATGTCGTATATGGTTTTTAAGGTTGTTCCGTCAAATTTTTTGACATGGCAAAAGTATAGCGAATCATAGGAATCGGATGTAAGAATGAGCGTCATTGTGTGCTTATGGACGTAAATCGGCACAAAAGACGCTCGTTGACACACCGTGAACGCCGATTAGCACATCGGAACGCCGGTGTCGACGGATGGATGACCTACCGCTCCCGGCTCATCTTCTGATACTGCGAGGGGGTCAGGCCTGTGACCTTCTTGAAGACATGCACGAAATTGCTTCTCGATTTGAACCCCGACATCTCGGCGATGGCCTCTATTGTGAGGTTGCCGTTGGCCTCCACATCCTCGAAGAGACGGCATGCCTCGCGGATGCGGGCTTTCTGAAGCTCGGCAATGAAATTGGTGTGCATAGAGTCATTGAGGCATCTCGAGACTTTCCTGACAGGGGCTCCGGCGAGATATGCGAGACGCTCGAGCGTGAAATCCTGGGAGCAGACGTCTTGGGATGATGAGAAGATCTCCGTGATTTTCTTTTCCAGCCCGCTGCCGACGGACTCTTCGTCATCATGCTCCTCATTAGGCTCTTCCCCGTCTTTCTCCGCCTGGACTGTCGGCTGGGGCTCCGGAGAGAGAAACACCTCACGGTTTTTCTCGTACAGGAGCTGGTTGGCGTGTAGAAGCCGGCGGCGTGAGATCAGGGCCCAGACCCCGAAGGCGAGGATGATGAGCAGGGCGACTGAGACGATCATCAGATTGCGGCGGTCGCGGGCCGCCTTCTCGATATGGGCGTTGAGCTTGTCGGTCATATACTGGTTGTCGAGGCCGCGGAGTGTCTCGAGCTGCCCTCGATGAAGGATGCTGTCTGACAGTTCAAGGTAGAGCCTGCTGTAGTAGTTGCAGCTGTCGATGTCGCCTTTATTCCGGAAGGCTTCAGAAAGCTGGTTGTAGACCGATCCCTTGATATCCGGAGCATCGGTCTGATATAGGATTTCGTGGAGATTGCGTATGGCTCCGGCAACATTGCCCTGAAGCATCTGCGCCTTGGCTATCGCACTCCCTATCACGAAATGATCCCTCTCCGGAGTGAGCTTGGAATTGATTGTTTTTCTGGCCTGCTCAAACGAATTGATAGCTCCGGTGTAGTCGCCTTTGTCAGATTTCCGGATTCCGTCGAGCATCAGTCGGGCGTAGTCGTAAAGTTCAGTGGTCGGGTCGATATCCGAGTTGTTGAAAATCCGAATTTCCTCGCTGCATGTGGCAAGGTCGGAAAGGCCGGCCACATACACCTGGTTGAGGAGTCCGATAAATGATATCACGAGGATATAATGGCTTTTAATGTCTGCGCTCGCGTGGACGGATTTTTTCAGATATTCCACCGACTCCCGGCTCTCGCCCATGGAGGCGTAGACATTCGCTATGTTGAGATAGAGGTGGGGAAGTGACGTCCTGATGCCCGTTTCCTCGCTGAGCCTGAGAGCTCTCAGCAGATGGTCGTATGCCTTGAGGGGATTGTTGAAGGCATAGAAATAGACGTAGCCGAGATTATTGAGAGCGCCGATGCAGACGTCTTTGTCGGAGTCGGGAAGATTGTCGTCATATCGCGCCGCGACTGCGGAGAAATACATCACGCTGCTGTCCGGGTTCTCCACAATCATGTCGAGGCCCCGTTTCTTCAGCTCCCGCAGGTCGCCGGTGATCAGATGCTGATACATCCTGTCGGTATCCTTCTCAGTGGTGGTGACGGCCTCGGCCTTGGGCGCGGCAAGAAAAACGGCGATGACAAGCCATATACACAGGGGGGTGATATTGCAGACGGTTGTGATATTGCAGATGCGAGTGTTACGGATTCTATCAAGAGTCATGAGGGCAGTTCTATATATCGGTGAATTATATGATGGCATGGGTCGGCGATGTCGCCTCTGTTTCCCGCCGCCGCAAAGGTAATAATATTTCCCGAGAATAC
>USHH01000197.1 GCA_900554345.1 uncultured Bacteroidales bacterium
CACCTCTTCCAGAGGCAGGTCACGGGTAGCCTCGTAGCACAGCAGGGTGGCGATCTCGCCTACCAGATCACGGAACTCCTTGGTACCGGTCTGCTTGTTGCGCAGAATGCTCAGCTTGTGCTGCAGCAGCGGATGCTCAACGATCATCGGGGTCATAAAAACACGCTCCTTAATTTATATAGAACATTCTATCGGGTACTTGTCTGTAGCCTTGCCCGCCCGGTGGGCGCACAAAAGCTCGATTTCCACTTCAGGGAAAATCAGCGGTTTTCCAGTGCGGTCAGCTTGTCGATGCGGCGCTGATGGCGTCCACCCTCGAATTCCGCACCCAGATAAGCGTCGACGATCTTCCCGGCCTCATCGGTGCTGATGAATCGGCCGGGGAGCACGAGGAAATTGGCATTGTTGTGCTGCTTGGCCAGCGCGCCGAGCTCGGGGAGCCAGCAGAGGGCCGCCCGGATGCCCTGATGCTTGTTGAGTGTCATCTGCATGCCGTTGCCGGAGCCGCACATCGCTATGCCGAGGTTGCAGCGCCCGCTCTCTACAGCTTCGGCTGCCGGATGGGCGTAGTCGGCGTAGTCGCAGGAGTCGGCGCTGTTGCAGCCGAAGTCCTCCACCTCATGGCCTTTCTGCTCCAGATATTTCTTGATCTCTTCCTTCATGGTGAAGGCCGCGTGGTCGCTTGCTATAGCTATTTTCATGATATCGGTTGGTTTAGGTTTAGTCTTTTCTCTTATTGAATATCTTGCTGGTGAAGGCGAACCTAACAAGGAAGTAGTTCACCGGAATGCATATCGCCAGCGCCGGCAGCAGGGCCAGCGTATTGCCCACGATTCCCTTGAAGATCGCCACGAGCCCGGTCTGGAGGCCCATGTTCACAAGATGGGAGAGCGTGAAGCCGAGCCCGTTCTTGGCGTTGGGGCGCGTGTGAAAGGTGAAGTAGCTTGAAAGGAAGTAATTGCAGATGAAGCTGATGGCGTAGCTAATCATCGTTGATGGCACCGCCGGCACCTTCACTGCCTCCACAAACACCACGTAGATGCCGTATTGAAGCACTGTGGCCACAAAGCCCACCATAGCGAACCGCATCACCTCCGCCAGCCTGCTGTTGCCTGTTATCAGTCTTTTAAGGTTCATTGTTATTGTCCTGGGTTTTCTCTTCCTCCCGGCATGCCTCGGCCACCGCGCGGTTGGTGGCCTCTATGTAGTCGAGCAGCTCGTCGCGTCCCTTGCGTGAGCTCGACGAGGTGACGAATACCGGCGGCAGCTCCTCCCACTGCTCCTCGAGCTTCTTCTTATAGTCAGCCACCATCCTGGCTCCGGCCGTAGCGCTGAGTTTGTCGGCCTTAGTGAAGACAATGGCAAAAGGCACTCCGTTCTCGCCGAGCCACGTTATGAACTCGAGGTCTATCTTCTGTGGAGCGTGACGGATGTCGATCAGCACGAAGAGCAGCGTCATCTGCTCGCGTCCGAGGATATACGACCTGATGAGGCGGCTGATCTCCTCGCGCTGCTTCTTGCCGCGTGCCGCGTAGCCGTAGCCCGGGAGGTCAACGATATACCATTCGCCTCCGTTGATGTTGAAATGATTGATAAGCAGTGTCTTGCCTGGCGTCTGGCTGGTCTTGGCCAGCCCTCTGACACCTGTCAGCATATTGATCAGCGACGATTTGCCGACATTGCTGCGCCCTATGAAGGCATATTCCGGCACTTTCGTGGCCGGACATTTCCTCACGTCGACATTGCTTATCTCGTAGTTGGCTCTCTTGATTTCCATCACTGCAAAGTTAATAATTTATATTTTAAAAATTGATTTTTCACATATAAAACAACCTTTGCGGCGGAAATGCCGACATCGGGTCATGGCTCCGATCCGAAAAAGAGGGCGTGTATCAGTCCTAATGCCTTCTCCATGTCGACGAGACTCACCACGAATGTCATCGTGGTCTCGGAGCTGCCGGCCGAATAAGCCTTGGGGGTGATTCCGTTGCGCAGAAGCGTGTTGATGATGCGCGCCGCGGCCCTCAGCTCCGACTTTATGTGCTCGCCCACAACGGCTATCGTGGCGAGACTTGTCTCGAGGCCGATGTCGCTGATCTCTCCCGTGGAGAGCTCTGGAGCGAACTCCTGACGCAGCGCCTCCACGGTGGCCTGCGCATCGCTTTGTCCTACGGCGAAGGAGAAGCGTGGCTGGCGAGGGTCGTCATATTCCGGCTGCGCCACGAGATAGACGCTGATGCCCTTTCTCGCCAGGGCGTTGAAGGTGCGCGTGTTGATTTTCGCCACATTGCCCGCCGCTTTGCCGCTGAGTGTGGTCAGACATGTGTTCTTGAGCGAGGAGACCCCTTTCACCGGGCCGGAGTCATGCCCCACATTGTCGGTGATAAGCGTGCCGGGCGCCTTGATGTTGAAGGTGTTGAGAATCCTGATGGGGATGTTCTTGTGGAATACCGGGTAGATGGTGGGGGGATAGATCACCTTGGCGCCGAAGCTGCAGAGCTCCATGCTCTCCACAAACGACATCTCGGGGATGATGCGGGCCTGCGGGATGATGCGCGGGTCGGAAGTCATGAAGCCGTCGACGTCGGTCCATATCTCGAGGCTGTCGGCGTCGAGCGCCGCGGCGATGAGGGCGGCCGTGAAGTCGCTGCCTCCGCGCCCGAGGTTGGTGATCTCGCCGCTGTCGCGGTCGGTGGATATGAAACCGCCGGCTATCGCCACGCGCTCCGTCATCCCGGCGAATTCCTTCCGTATGAGCTCCGTGGTGAGCGCCGAGTCGGCTATGTTCTTGCCAAACCATTTCTCCGTCTTCACGAAATCGGGGGAGTAGTGGAGCCGGGCGCCGGGTATCATGTCGGCGACAATCACCGACGACATCCTCTCGCCGAAGCTCACCACATTGTCGAGGGTCTTCTCCGAGGCCTCGCCGAGCAGGTAGATGCCGTCGTAGAGTCGCCGCAGGTCGGCGAGCAGCGAGCCCACCCTCTCCCGGGTCGACTGCCTGACACCGGCGTCTACCACCTCTTCTATTATATTGTAGTGGCGCGTCTCGATGGCGTCCATCTCGGCCGAATATTCCTTTTTGCCTCCGGCGGCGAGCGACGCGGTGGCCAGCAGGCGGTCGGTAAGGCCACCGAGGGCCGACACCACCACGATGCAGCCGGGCTCGAGGAAGCCCACTATTTCCTTCACGTTTCTAAGGCTGGCGGCCGTGCCTACTGAGGTGCCGCCGAATTTCAACACTTTCATACAAGCTGCAAAGTTAATAACTGTAAATGAATCTGCAATTGCACATCCTTTTTTTTTATCGACAATTGTTTCTCCGACGGATTTTTTTGCTTAATTTTGTTATTATTTCATCAATGCTTATACTATCATGGATATCGACGCTTTCCTTTACGGCAACTCTTCGGTTGAGCCCAATCCGCTGCGCGGCCAGCTGCTCGTGGCTGAGCCGATGCTCTCGGGCGATGTGTTCGAGCGCGCGGTGGTGGTAATGCTTGATGTCGACAGGCAGCTCGGACATCTCGGCCTGGTGCTCAACAAGCCCCTCAACACCACCCTCCGGGAGCTCGCTCCCTCCTGGAGCCCCGACGTGCATCTTCCCGTGTTCTGCGGAGGGCCCGTCGATCTCCAGCGCCTCTTCGTGCTCCACACTCTCGGCGACGTCATAAAGGGGGCCTCGAAAGTGACCGACGGCCTTTACGTGGGCGGCGACCTTCACTCGATCATGGACTATGTGGAATATGACGGCGACGTGGAGGGGAAGATGAGGTTCTTCCTCGGCTACAGCGGATGGTCGAAAGACCAGCTCCAGTCGGAGATCATCCGCCACAGCTGGGCCGTGGATTCCGCTCCCGACTATTCCACTCTCCTCACCGGCTATGGCGAGGGATACTGGCGCCGCGAGGTGGCCCGTCTGGGTGAGAACTACCGCAGCTGGCTCTCCGTGCCCTCCGATCCGGCACTCAACTGACCGCTGTCGCCGCGGAGCATCTTCTGCACCACCACCACATCCTCCATACCCGCCGATGTGCGCTGCCATGCGCGCATCATTCCCGTCTCTCGGTAGCCGCAGCCGGCAAACAGCCGTCGGCTCACCGTGGTCGGCGCTACAGGGC
>USHH01000198.1 GCA_900554345.1 uncultured Bacteroidales bacterium
AGCATGGGCGCCGCCCCCCCCCCCCCCCCCCCCCCCCGGCCTCTGCCGCCGGCAATGCGGTCACACCGAAGCAGCATCGCGGAGTGAGGCTCACTCCCGAGCAGGCACGCGTGGTGCAGGCGGTCACCCCGCAACGCCACCGCACATCATCCCTTCCCCTCGCCGGAACGGGAAAACAACAAAGAATCTCTTCCGCCGCATCCATGCTCAATGGCCCGGCGAAGGTCAATCCCTCGGGCTCCCGCATCCAGGGCTGGCGTATCTCAGACGAGCTCAGCACAATTCCCAGCGGATGGTATGAGCTCAACCTCGACGGCTCCGAGAATTTCCTCTGGGACTATCATGACCCCGACTGGGTTGATGACGGATGGAGCGAGGAGCCACCTTTCCCATTCAATTCAGGATTCTATAGGGACGACCGTGTCGTGGGTTTCCACAGCGAGATGGTGCTATACTGGCTTGTGTGGGGTTATGGCTCCTTCTCCCTCGACGGCGAGATCCTCGACTATCATGAGTTTGGCGATGACTTCAGCGTCACCGAGTTCTCTACCTACGTCATCTCCTGTGTCTATGATGAGGAAGAAGCCAAGGCTTACGCATATACCCTCAACGCCGATGCCTCCGGCTATATGCTGCAGAGCATCGACCT
This sequence comes from uncultured Bacteroidales bacterium, assembly GCA_900554345.1. GTDB lineage: Bacteria > Bacteroidota > Bacteroidia > Bacteroidales > Muribaculaceae > Lepagella. The sequence goes on from USHH01000198.1 coordinate 650, forward strand.
CGATTCCTGGACGTTCACTCCTATAGTGAATGATGTGCCGATCGATAATGTCTGTATCGGCCTCGCATATAATCCCGATGACAGGAAAGTCTACGGATATACTCCCGACGCGCGCTTCGTCACTCTCGACGGCGCCACCGGTGAGCTTTCCACTGTGACGAGGCTCGATTTTCCCGTCAGAACATCCCTTTGCGGCATGACCTACAGTCCCCTCGACAAGGCTTTCGCCTTTGTATTCGCCGGCGATTATCATGTTGATGCCGCTCTCTATCTGCTGAAGCCCGACGGCCGGATCTCGCATCTCGCCGATCTTCCCGAGGCACTTCAATACAACATCCTCGTCACTCCCGACAAGGTGGTCGACGCGATGACGCCGCTCACTCCCGAGGTGCTCGCGCTGAACTTCCCCGAAGGAGCACTCGATGGCTCCGTCTCCGTGAAGATGCCGGTGGCTACCTTCGGCGGCCAGGACCTCGCCGGAGACATATCCCTGCTCACATATATCGACGGCACCCTCTACAGCGAGACGCCCGCCACTCCCGGCGAGACCGCCGAGGTGACTGTCGGCGGTGTGGAGGAGGGTATCCGCACCTTCTCATTCTCCGTGAAGTCGGGCGAGCTCGAGAGCGCGCGCGTGGAGCAGAAGATGTATGTCGGCTTCGACACTCCGCTCGCGCCCGTTGATATTACGCTCACGGAGGGCACTCTCTCGTGGAGCCCTGTGACCGAAGGTGAGAACGCCGGCTATATCGACACCGAGACCCTGACATATAATGTCTATCTCAACGGCGAGAAGATCAATGACGCTCCTGTCACCGACTGCTCCTACACATTCACGATGCCTGACGAGGTGTATCAGAAATATGTAGCCCAGGTGGAGGCCGACAACCACGGTCACCTCTCACAGCGCGGTTTCTCCAACGACATCAAGGCCGGCCATTCATTCCCGCTGCCTTTCCAGATGGCTCCGACTATCGTCGAGGGCGAGCTGCTCGAGGTCTTCTCCCAGAGAAGCGGCTGGTATTGTTGGCGTGTGTCGAGTGTTTCCGAGAATCCTTATATGATATGCAGCACATTCTCATATGATGAAGGACTTGAGGAATGGGCGATCCTTCCTGCCGTCAGTGTCGGCGCTTCCGACTCCCTGCTCGAGATCTCCTTTGAAGTGATGGCTCAGGAAGGCATGAGCCGTGTCGTGGATGAGAACCTCTCCCTCGCCTTAGGCTCCGAGCGGTCTCCCGAGGCCATGACGGTGGTGAAAACATGGAACGGCATCAATAATACGGAAGACTGGCAGACCGTAACAGCCTGGTGTCTGCCTTCCGCGGGTGACACGTATTTCGGTTTCCTCACGGTTCCCCATGAGAACGGCGGCGATCTGATGGTGCGCAATATCCGCATCTCGATGTCCGACCGCCCGGCCATGACCCCCGCCGAGGTCACGGAGCTTTCCGCAACAGGCCTTCCGCAGGGCCAGCTCAAGGCCAAGGTCGACTTCCGTATGCCTGAGGTTTCGGCAGCAGGCCTCCCTCTCGAAGGCCAGACCCTCACGGCTACCGTCACCACTCCTGCCGGCTCAGCTTCCGTCTCAGGTGTAGCCGGATCTCTCCAATCGGTGGAAGTTTCTACAGTCCAGGGTTTCAATGACATCAGTGTGATTGCCGCCAATGAGAACGCCGGCCTCGAGAACTCCGTCAGCATCTTTACCGGCCTTGACGTGCCCGCTCCTCTCGCCGAGATCCGTCAGTCGCACAGCGAGGATTATAAGTCGCTTCATCTTGAATGGGACGCCCCGACAGCCGGTTACAACGGCGGCTATGTCGACCCCGCAGGCGTCACATACTCCCTCTATTTCTACGATGAGGAGAATTATGAATGGAAATTCGCTGAGGAGCTCGGCGCCGCCACTCAGTATGATTTCGTGCCTGAGGCCGTTGATGGACTCGCTGTTGCCGGTGGAGCCATCCTCTCTTCCAACGACCAGGGCAACTCCGGCATCGTGCTCACTTTCGAGGGCGCTGTCGGCACTCCCTACTCACTCCCCATGATCGAGGACTTCAACAACGAGGAGACCTACGGTCCTCTCTATGGCCCGTGTGCCCTTGAGAGACCTGATGAGTCATACACGGCGGAATGGGGCTTTATCCAGCAGACATATCCCTACTGGGTGTCTCTGCCCACTCCTTACGGAGCCGGTGCCTTCTGTGCCTTCGGCGAGAACGGTCAGAAATCAAGGATGACCCTTCCTGTCTTCTCGACTGTCGGTGTAGAGGGCGCCGCCATCGAGATTCCCGTCTGGTGCGGTCCCGATGCCGCCGCTATCGATGTATATGCAGAGGCATACGGCATGGAGCCAGAGCTGATCGGCTCATTCTCCGATCCTTCCGAGTCCGCATGGCGCAAGCGCCGATTCCACCTGCCGGAGAAGTTCCTCGGCAGGCAGTGGGTGGCCATCAAGATCGACGCCGTCTTCAACGAGGGCAATACCGTGGCCGCTTTCGCCGACTACCGCATCAAGACCTTCCTCCCCGAGGATGTTGCCCTCATGGAGATCGCGGCTCCCGTCTATGCCGCTGTCGGCGATGAGGTGGCGGTGACCACTCTTGTCGAGAACTCCGGCACCGAGGCTGTCGCCCTCCCGGCCATCAACCTCGAGGTCTATAGGGGTGCCGAACTTCTCGAGACAATCGACATGACTCCTGCTGAGGAGAAGGCCCAGCTGGCAGAGCTCGAACAGATGCGCTATCAGACGATCTGGCATCCCGACGGCAATGCCTGCGGCGACATCACCTTCAAGACCGTCTTTGCAGGCACCGACATGGATGACTCCAACAACTCCAGAAGCGCGCTCTGCGGTATCACCGCCGGCAACCAGCCTGTGGTGGATGACCTTGAGGCCGTAGCTGCCGACGACAGCGACAATGTGCTCCTGACCTGGTCTGAGCCTGTTGTGGAGACCGGCAAGGAGGGTTTCGAGAACTTCTCACCGTTCTATTATGCCGACCGCCTCGGCGATTTCCGTAATATAAACCGCGATGGTTACGGTTCCCTCTATTTCGCGGCCTTCCGATTCCCGCATGATGCCGATTCCAAGGGATGGCAGGTACTCGGCGAGAGCGAGATGACCGAGCTCATGACTGCCGCCGGTGTGGAGAATGAATTCGTGCATGCCCATTCCGGCAATAATGTGATAGCGGCGTTCGCTCCTTATTCAGTCTTTATCGGTGAAGGCCTGATGGCCGACAAATGGCTCGTCTCTCCGCTTGTCAACGGCGGCTCGCAGCTGAAGTTCATGCTCTCGGCCGGTGTCGACGGCTATCAGGAGGATGTCGAGGTGATGTATTCAGCTACCAATGATGATCCCGACAGCTTCGTCTCACTCGATAAGTTCGTACTCATCTCCGCAGGCTGGAAGGAATACAGCTACACCCTTCCGGAGGATGCCCGCTACTTCGCGAT
>USHH01000199.1 GCA_900554345.1 uncultured Bacteroidales bacterium
TGCCGGCGTAGCGTCGCGGAAAGCCCTGCGGCGGCTGGCCACGGTCTCGGGCGACACCCGCGCGGGAGTGCGCCTCATAATGGAGTCGACCATAGCGAGACCCGTCTTGTATCCGATGTCGTATATGACGTCGGCGGCCTGGAAATCGAGGACACCGAAGTCGAGCACCGGCACCTGGATCTTCACGCCCATATCGGCGGGAAGCGAGTAGTCGTTGTTCTGGATTATCATGTCTTCCAGCTGGCTGTAGGCGTTCCCCTCCTGTGGCTTGGTGTCGGCGCCCGACACCGAGACGCCGATGATGAAGTCGGGATTGAAGTCATCATGCATCACGTCGACGGGGAAATTGTCGTAGATGCCTCCGTCAAACACGAGCACCCCGTCCATCTCTATGGGACGGAACACCATCGGGAAGCTCATCGAGGCTCTGACGGCATCGCCGAGGGAGCCTGAGCGGCACACGATCTTCCGCTTGTGGTAGACGTCGCTGGTGACACACCGGAACGGGACGAACAGATTGTTGAAATCCTCCCTGCACTGCTTTGTGTAGGGAGAGAAAAGCTCCAGGAAGCCCATCTGCATCGGGATGGGGCTGATGAGATTGGAGGGAAGGATCTGGGTGGCGATACTGCTCGTGTCCTTGAAATTGACGTTCACGGCCACCCACTGCGGGGTCTTCTGGGGAATGGTGAAGTAATACACATCGCGCGGATTGATCTGTCCCGTGCTCCAGTATCTGAAATCGTCGGAGGTGAAGAGGCGCATCATCTCCATAGGGGTATAGCCGCAGCTGTAGAGGCTGCCGACAATGGCTCCCATGGATGTTCCGGCCACGCAGTCGATGGGTATTCCGTTGTCTTCAAGAGCCTTTATCACGCCGACATGGGCTATTCCCCTGGCGCCCCCGCCGCTGAGCACGAGTCCGACCTTCGGACGGGAGGTGTAGGCAAACGGGTCGCCGACGCTGTCGGCCGTGGCGGAGAGGCCGGAGCTCCCGACCTGCGTATAGTGGCCGACACTGTCGGCGGGATGCGACTGGGGAAAGGGATGGCGCGCCGCCGAAACAGTCATCGCGGCGGCCGCAGCCATGAGGATAATCAGGAGGCGATGTGTCATGGCTGTCAGCTTGGAGAGATGTAGGAGTCCTTGAATCCGAGGAAATAGAGCACGCCGTCGATGCCGATTGTGGAGATGCTCTGTCCGGCCTCGGCCTTCACCTTCGGCTTGGCATGGAAGGCGATGCCGAGTCCGGCCTCCGACAGCATGGGGAGGTCGTTGGCACCGTCGCCGACGGCGATTGTCTGCGCTATGTTGATATTCTCGACCTGGGCGAGAAGACGGAGGAGCTCCTTCTTGCGTCGCCCGTCGACGATATCGCCTACATAGCGCCCCGTGAGCTTGCCGTCGGGCCCCACTTCAAGCTCGTTGGCGTAGACGTAGTCGAATTTATATTTGTCTTTGAGGTAATTTCCGAAATAGGTGAAGCCGCCGGAGAGGATGGCAGTCTTATAGCCGGAGCGACGTAGCACCTCCATGAGGCGGTCGACGCCCTCGGTGATGGGAAGCGACTCGGCGATTTCCTTCATCACGCTGACGTCAAGGCCTTTGAGCAGGGCGACGCGGCGCGTGAAGCTCTCGCAGAAGTCTATCTCGCCGCGCATGGCCGACTCGGTGATGGCCCTCACCTGCTCCCCTACTCCCGCGCGGTCGGCGAGCTCGTCGATCACCTCGGTGCGGATGAGCGTGGAGTCCATGTCGAAGCATATCAGGCGCCGGCAGCGGCGGTAGAGGGTGTCTTCCTGAAGCGAGATGTCGAAATCGAGCTTTGCGGCGAGCTTCATGAAGTCGCTCTGCATCTTAAGCCTGTCGGCCGGGGTGCCCCTGACGGAGAACTCGATGCAGGCCTTGGTGGCGGGTTGCGCGGAGTCGTCGAGCGGCATTCGGCCGGTGAGGCGGGTGATGCTGTCGATGTTCAGCCCCTGACGCGATATGATGCGTGTGGTGTCGGAGATCTGGCGCGCGGTGATCTTGCGTCCCAGGATGGTGATGATATAGCGGTTCTTGCCCTGCATCCCCACCCAGTCGTTGTAGTCTTTCTCGCTTACGATGTTGAACTCCACCTGGATCTTCAGGGCGTTGGTCTTGAAAAGGATCTCCTTCAGGATGTCGCCGCTGCGGCGGCTGTCGGTCTTGAACAGTATGCCGAGGGAAAGGGTATGGTGGATGTCGGCCTGGCCGATGTCGAGGATCTCGGCGTCGTGGCGCGCGAGAATGGCTGTCAGCTCGGTGGTGACACCGCATCTGTCGGGGCCGGAGATATTGATGAGGATGAGCTCTCGCTCTGACTGCTCGGATGGTTTTACTGTCTTGTTCATGTGGAAGAGATTGAAAAAACGGATGGTGATGGAATCGTGAAAAGATTGTTTACCGGAGTGTGACGCCGGTCATGGCGTGGTCTTCGCCCTGTGCAGGGCGTCGGCCTTCGCCTGCCATTTGCGGGCCTGTGCGGGATCGGCCTTCACGCCGACGCCGTCGCGCAGCATCTCGGCGTAGCGGGATGCGGCCTCGGCATTGCCTCCCGAGGCTGCCCGCCAGTAGTATTCGGCTGCTATCCTGGAGTCCTGAAGCACACCGTCGCCATTCTCAAACTGGCGGGCGATGTTGAGCATCGCCTCCGGATGGCCGTTTCGGGCCGCCTTGCGAAACCAGTAGGCGGCCTCCTTCATGTCCTGTCTCACGCCGTTGCCGTCGCGGTAGAGGCAGCCGATCTCGTATTCGGCCTCCAGGTCTCCCCCGCTTGCGGCGAGGGCATACCAGCGCCATGCCTCGCGCATGTCGCGCTCCACCCCGTCGCCGTGACGGTAGCAGTCGGCGAGCATACGCATGGCTCCGGCGTCGCCGGCGGCAGCCTTCGCCTGCCAGGATACTATCCTATCGCTGACAGAAGTCCGGGATATGGTGTCGGCGGTCTGCGCCCGGGCCTCTAAGCCCAGACCGGCAAACGCGAGTGTGACTGGAAACAACTGGCTAAAGATCATTCGGCCTTTCATTGTCGGATGTTTGGGTTTTATATATTAACAACCGAAGGCGCCGTTTTGCTTGATATATGCGAAATCAGTCCGTGCGCTCCGGATTATGAAACCTCGAGGCGGGGACTCCGGAATGTGCCGGGGTCCCCGCCTGGGATGACTTATGACGCCTACCGCGAGCTCTCGGGAGCGGCGTCGAGCATGGCGAGTTTCTCCTCGAGCTGCGCTATCTCTTCCTTGATGCGGGAGATGCGGCGCTCGAGATCCTTGAGCATTGAGTTGCCGGCCTGCGACTTCACATTGAAGAAGCCCATGTTGTTCTCGTAGGTCTTGAGCTCTCCGCGCCTGGTGTCGATGGCGCGGAGCAGACGGTCGCGCTCGCGGCTCATCCTGGGGGTGTCGCCCTCCATCTCCTTGAGCTGTCCGGCATAATTGCTGATACGGCGGCGCGTCTCATGGGCGTCGAAGGCGCCGTAGAGGCGGTCGAGCTCGGCCCGGAACTCGGCGTAGAGCCTGTCTTTCATGCGGAAGGGCACGTGGCCGATGGCCTGCCATTTATCCTGAAGCTCGCGGAGAGTGCCGATCACGTCCTTGCGCGGAGTGTCGCTGCTGATGGCCTTGAGGGTCTCGATGATCTCCCTCTTGGCTGCGAGGTTGGCGCTCTCGTCGCCGCGACGCGACGACGACTGCTTCTTGCGGGCGTCGAAGAAAGCGTTGCATGCCTTGGAGAATCGCTCCCACACCTCGTCGCTGCGCTTGCGGGGCACGGGGCCGATGGTCTTCCACTCGGCCTGAAGGGCCACCATCTCTTCGTGGGCGTTGCGCCGGTCGGCCTGCGCGAGCATGGCCTCGGCCTTCTCGCAGAGGGCGCGCTTCTTCTCGAGGTTGGTGTTGAGGCTCTCCTTCACCTCCTTGTAATAGTCGGCCTTGGAGTGGAAGAAGTCGTCGCATGCCTTGCGGAATCGGGAGAAGAGCTTTGAGTTCGACCTGCGCGACGCGAAACCGAGCTCG
>USHH01000200.1 GCA_900554345.1 uncultured Bacteroidales bacterium
GACCAAGGGGGCAATCAAGACTGGCGCACGGGGTCAGTCCGCTCTGGATTTTCCAGTACCCCATAACGTCTACTAATTTCGCGCTGCTGCTTTTCGAGCACATTTTTTTAACATTCTTTATGATCCGTGGTCACGAAGAATGTCCGGTTGATAAATATCGGCTCTGGAACCGCGTCCCGATTCCGTCCGGGCCGTCTCTTAAAATTTGCGCCTAATCAATTGATTGTCAATTAATTAGGCGCGTTTCAGCGGAAAGACAGGGATTCGAACCCTGGGTACCCGTAAGGGTACAACGGTTTTCGAGACCGTCCCGTTCGACCGCTCCGGCATCTTTCCTCGGTCGTTTTTGATAGCGGTGCAAAATTACTGCTTTTTTCTCATTCCACAACAATTTTTTACCAACTTTTTTTCATCATCATTTCACCAATATGCCCCATCACTGTATTATTTAGCTAATTTTCAAAATATTACACTCACGTTGACTTCTGAAAAAATTTTTCACTCCTCCTGACTTCGAAATTTCAGGGCTATCAGCGTTTAGTATGTAGTGGAACCTACAATCCCATGCAATCATTATGAAGGTTATCTACAACAGGCTGATACCGTTTGGACGGAATTTTCTCGCCATCAATCTCTTCGGGGTCGTTTTTGCCAAGGGGCATTGCGATGCCGTGACAATCCGCCACGAGAGCATCCACACGGCGCAGATGCGCGAGCTCCTCTTTGTGCCTTTCTATATATGGTATGTCGTGGAGTGGGTGGTGAGATGCGTGCAGTATGGCGGCTTCCAAAGCGGATACCGCAATATCTCTTTCGAGCGGGAGGCTTACGCCAGGCAACGCGATGCCGATTACCTGAAACGGCGCCGGAGATTCGCCTTTCTCGACTATCTGTGAGTTATACAGGATTCCTGACATGCGGACGCTTTGAAAAGCTAACCTTTACCCACAAGTAGATTAACGGCCTGAATACCAGTAGATTGAATATAATGGTCAACTTGTTGGAAATCAACCACATATGGTACTTGTGGGTAAAGGTTAGCTTTGAAAAGCGTCCCTACAGACCGGTTAAGGCCCCAATAGCAGCTTAATTACATATATACCAACAAAATAGACAATATCTACCATTAAAAACCATTATATATGGATGAAGAAATCAAGACGGGCGGGAAGATGCCGCCTATAGAGAAGGTGTATGAGGCATGGAGCGCGATAGCCGACGGGCGCGTATGCATCGAACCCGGAAGCACTGATGCCGAAGGGAAGGCAGAAGTGGAGTCTTCCTCTCATGAGAAGACCTACACCGTGGCATGGCGCGACGGAGGCAGGCTCTTCTACTCCGACGACAACTCCACCTACTGGCGCGGCTACCCCGGCTATCCGGTGATCGCTGTGATGATGCTCGAGGGACTGCTCCCATACAACGCCAAGACGGCTGAAAGATACTCTGGCATCAACTGGACGGAGGCGAACCTTCGCCACCGCCACAACTATGCGGAGGCGCTGCGCGAGGTTGAGGCCGACCGCGCCATAAGCCACGAGGAGATGGAGGGGAAAGCGCGTGAGGTGGTTGACGCGCTTGCCGGCTCGGGCATCGCCGTGACGAGGAAGCGCAAGCCTTTCGGCCTTTAGACCGGAACACGAGATTGGAGGAAACGGCTTTTTTTGTAATTTTGCAGTGGGTTTGCGCCATTCATAGGTGAACTTTTAAGCCCGAAAAACCTTTAATACAGAAAAAGCAATCATTAAAAAACATAGACAGTCATGAATACCAAGAGCATAGGCATCAAGATGCTGATGGTGGCATTGAGCGGCAGCATGCTTATGGCAGGAAGCTGCAGCAGTGTGAAGAACGCCTGGAACGGCATGAGCCAGACAGGCCAGGGAGCAACAGCCGGCGGCGCCATCGGCGCAGCCGTGGGCACCGGGGTCGGCGCCTTGATAGGCGGCGGCAAGGGCACATGGATCGGAGCTCTCGTAGGTGGCGCTCTCGGAGCCGGCACAGGCGCTCTGGTGGGCAACTCCATGGACCGCCAGAAGAAAGAGCTCGAGAAGGAGCTCGCCTCCGTGAAGGAACTGGCCTCGCAACGCGACACCACATATATCGTGCAGACAGTGAAAGACAGCAATGACCTCGACGCCATACGTCTTGTGCTCGGCGACGCCGTGCTGTTCAACACCGGATCGGCATCGCTGTCGGCCGGAGCGCAGGCCGCACTCAGCCGCGTGGCATACAATCTGAAGCAATATCCCAAGACCGACGTCACGATTCTCGGTTTCACCGACAACACCGGCTCCGTGCAGCGCAACAACCAGCTCTCGCAGCAACGTGCCGACGCGGTGATGAACTATCTCGAGAGCCAGGGCATACCGGCATCGCGCCTTAAGGCTATAGGCAAAGGAGAGTCCGACCCCATCGACTCCAACGAGACAGCGGCCGGGCGTGCCCAGAACCGACGCGTGGAGATGTATATCACGGCCAGCCAGCAGATGATCAACGACGCCCAGGCATCCAACTGAGATGCCCGGGGCGTCAGCTCTCCCAATCATAAGACACCATGCACACTTACAGAACAAAGACATGCCGGAAAAAAGAATCATACCCCCTTCCGAGCTGATCATCAATGACGACGGCTCGGTCTTCCATATCCATCTGCGCCCCGACCAGCTGCGCGACAACATCATCTTCGTGGGCGACCCGGGGCGTGTCGATATGGTGGCCTCGATGTTCGACACCATAGACTACAACGTGCAGTCGCGCGAATTCCATACCATAGCCGGCACCTACAGGGGGAAGCCGGTGATGTGCATCTCCCACGGCATCGGTCCCGACAACGTGGAGATAGTGCTGACGGAGCTTGACGCCCTCGCCAACGTCGACTTCAAGACACGGACCGTAAACTGCGACCTGCGGCGCCTAAACATAGTGAGGATCGGCACCTCCGGCGCCCTCCAGCCCGACCTTCATATCGGCGACTATGTGATAGCGGAGCTGGCCACCGGCTTCGACGGCATACTCAACTTCTACGCCGGCCGCGACGAGGTGTGCGACCTTGATTTCGAGCGCCTCTTCACGGAGCATACCGGCTGGAATCCGCTCTGGGCCGCTCCATACACCGTGGGATGCGACCACGGTCTGATGGAGCGCATCGGGCGCGACGACATGCGGCGCGGCTTCACGATAGCGGCCGTAGGCTTCTACGCCCCGCAGGGACGCATGGTGAGGCTTCCCCTCGCAGACCCGGACCTCAACCACAAGATCGAGTCCTTCCGTTATCACGGACGCCCGATCACCAACTTCGAGATGGAGTCGGCATGCCTTCAGGGTCTCGCCGCGCTGATGGGCCACAGGGCCATGACCGTATGCTGCATCATTGCGCAGCGCACGGCCACGGAGGCCAGGACCGACTATAAGGATTCCGTAAGGGGGCTTGTGGAGAAAGTGCTCGAGCGCTTCTGAGAACGTACGGGCTGGCTGGTGGCGTCAGGCAAGCGAGTAGCGGTTGCCCGGATGCTTCGCCACTATGCCGTCAAACTCCAGCTCGCCGAGGGCCGATATGACGCGGGCCACGGGAATAAGCGTCAGCGAGAAAAGGGCATCGACGCTCAGCGTCTCTTTCGAGAAGCGGAGAGCGTCGTAGATGGTCTTGCAGTCGCCGTCGAGCTCCGGGAAAAGATTGCGGGAAGCCACATCTACCGGGATATCGTCGGGCTTCCACGACAGGGCTTCCATGATATCGGCGGCATTCGTCACGAGTGCCGCCTTATTGCGTCTTATCAGGCTGTTGCAGCCGGAGCTCATGGGGTCGCAGGGGCGTCCGGGCACCGCGAGCACCTCGCGCGAATAGGAGAAGGCCATATTGGCCGTGGACATGGCTCCGCCCTTGACGTCGCTCTCCACCACCACGGTGGCTTGCGAAAGGCCGGCGATGATACGGTTGCGCTCGAGAAACCGCTGCCTGTAGGGGGTATAGCCTG
>USHH01000201.1 GCA_900554345.1 uncultured Bacteroidales bacterium
GGATGTGGCTGTGGTAGGCGTGTTTTCTCTTGATCTTGCCTGTGCCGGTGAGCGCGAAGCGCTTTTTGGCAGCGGCATTGGTCTTAACCTTTGGCATTTTGTTAAAAATTTTTAGTTGTTTAAAAATCACCTCGGCACGTAGTGCCTACGGTCTCTGTCAATTTTTATCATCTTGGCCGGCGTCGCCCGAAGCGGGCTCAGCCGGTTGGGAATCATTTTCGGGGGCCTGCGGCTTCTTTGCGTCGGGCTGCGGGCGCTTCTCCTTGGCGGGGTCTTTCTTAGCCTGGTTTTTGAGGGGGGTCAGCATGATCGTCATGCGCTTGCCCTCGAGCACGGGCATCATCTCGACCTTGCCGTATTCCTCAAGATCGTTTGCGAAACGGAGCAACAGCACCTCGCCCTGCTCCTTGAAGAGGATGGAGCGGCCCTTGAAGAAGACGTAAGCCTTCACCTTAGAACCTTCCTGAAGAAAGCCGATGGCGTGCTTCAGCTTGAAGTTGTAGTCGTGGTCGTCGGTCTGGGGTCCGAAACGGATCTCCTTCACCACCACCTTGGCAGCCTTCTGCTTCTGCTCCTTCTGGCGCTTCTTCTGCTGGTAGAGAAATTTCTGGTAATCGAGGATTCTGCACACCGGCGGCTCCGCGTTGGGCGAAATCTCAATGAGGTCGAGACCCTGCTGCTCGGCGATACGCAGCGCCTGGGCAATAGGATAAATGCCTTGCTCCACATTGTCGCCCACGAGGCGCACTTCTTTAGCACGGATGTGGTCGTTGGTAGTATAGGGGTCTTTGGCGGAGCGGTCGTTGCCCCGGCGCTGCGGGGCCCTGTTGGCGCCCGGCCTCGGCGAGGAGGGCGTCATCGGCTTGCGCGGACCCGAGAATTGAGGTTTTTTCTCCATTCAGTGATTGCTGTGGTTCCTGTTTTTAGTATGAAAAATGTCAGTTGGCGATCATCGACGCCACTTCGGCGCTCAAATCGGCTGCAAAGTTAGCAATTTTCATCATACCTTTATCACCTTCGCCCTGTTTTCTTACGGAAACGGAGTCATTTTGTGCCTCTTTTTCGCCCACGATGAGGAGATAGGGTATTTTCTTGAGCTCGTTGTCGCGGATTTTCTTTCCGATCTTCTCGTTGCGGTCGTCGACGATTGCGCGGATGTCGCTCTTGTCGAGAGTGGCGGCCACCTGACGGGCATAGTCGTTATACTTCTCGCTGATCGGAAGGATCACGACCTGCTCGGGGATGAGCCAGAGGGGCAGCTTGCCGGCGGTGTGTTCGAGGAGCACGGCGACGAATCTCTCCATAGAGCCGAATGGGGCACGGTGAATCATGACGGGGCGGTGCTTCTGATTGTCGCTGCCGGTGTATTCGAGGCCGAAGCGCTCGGGGAGGTTATAGTCTACCTGGATTGTGCCGAGCTGCCAGCGGCGTCCGATGGCGTCCTTCACCATGAAGTCGAGCTTGGGGCCGTAGAAGGCGGCCTCGCCCTCCACCTTGGAGGCCTTGATGCCTTTCTCCTCGCAAGCCTCGATGATGGCCTGCTGTGCCTTCTCCCAGTTCTCGTCGCTGCCGATGTATTTCTCCTTGTTCTTGGGGTCGCGCAGCGAGATCTGAGCCTCGTAGCTGTCGAAGTTGAGTGCCTTGAAGATGTAGAGGATGATGTCCATCACCTTGAGGAACTCGTCCTTAATCTGGTCGGGAGCGCAGAAGAGGTGGGCGTCGTCCTGCGTGAATCCCCTCACGCGGGTGAGGCCGTGAAGCTCGCCGCTCTGCTCATAGCGGTAGACGGTGCCGAACTCCGCGAAGCGCAGCGGCAGGTCACGGTAAGAGCGCGGGATGGCCTTGTATATCTCGCAGTGGTGGGGGCAGTTCATCGGCTTGAGCATATACTCCTCGCCCTCCTCGGGGGTCTTGATGGGCTGGAAGGAGTCCTTGCCGTATTTAGCCCAGTGGCCGGAGGTGACGTAGAGGTTCTTGTTGCCGATATGCGGGGTGATCACCTGAAGATAGCCATACTGCTTCTGTATCTTGCGGAGGAACTGCTCGAGACGGTCGCGGAGGGCGGCGCCTTTGGGGAGCCAGAGGGGAAGGCCCTGACCCACTGTCGGGGAGAAGGTGAAGAGCTCCATCTCCTTGCCGAGCTTGCGGTGGTCGCGCTTCTTGGCCTCCTCGAGGAGCACGAGATACTCGTCGAGCATCTTCTTCTTGGGGAAAGTGATGCCGTAGACCCTGACGAGCTGGTTGCGCTTCTCGTCGCCACGCCAGTAGGCGCCGGCGAGAGAGAGCACCTTCACGGCCTTGATGGGAGCCGTGGTGGGTATGTGCGGGCCGCGGCAGAGGTCGGTGAAGTCGCCCTGGGTGTAGGTGGTGATATGTCCGTCCTCGAGCTCGCTGATGAGCTCGCACTTATATGTCTCGCCCCTGTCGCCAAACATCTTCAAGGCATCGGCCTTGGAGATGTCGCGGCGCACGATGGCCTCCTTTCGGGAGGCAAGCTCGAGCATTTTCTTCTCGATCTTCTCGAAATCCTCGGCGGTGATCTTATGCTCGCCCGGATCTATGTCGTAGTAGAAACCGTTCTCGATGGCGGGGCCGATACCGAACTTCACGCCGGGATAGAGCTCCTGGAGAGCCTCGGCGAGGAGGTGGGCTGAGGAATGCCAGAAGGCGTGCTTGCCCTCGGCGTCATCCCATTTGAAAAATTCGACGGAGGCATCTTCGGAGAGCGGACGCGCGAGGTCCCAGTCCTGTCCGTTGACCTTTGCGGCGAGCACATCGGCCGCGAAGCGCGGGCTGATGCTCTCGGCGATCTGAAGCGGAGTGATGCCATTCTCGTATTGCTTTACGTTGCCGTCGGGGAATGTAATGCTAATCATATATATCGTATGAATTGTTGACTGTGATGATTAAGATAAACGTGTGAACACGGGCCCGAATTGTGTCGGGTCTCCAATAATCGCGCAAAGATAATAAAATTTTCACATTTGTAAAAATTTATTATCTTCCGGCCATCCTCTTGAGCAGATTGTAGGATGGGAGCACCCCGAGCTCGCCGGCCTTGCTGAGGTCGGAGAAGGCGAGGTTGCGGTTGCCCGCCTGGAGGTATGCGAGGCCACGGTTGAAGTACGCCTGTCCGAACCCGGGGTCGATGGAGAGGGCCTCGGCATAACACTGGAGAGCCGAGGTGTAGTCGCCGAGAGCATAATAGATGTTGCCTTTGTTGAACCAGGCATAGACGAGCCTCGGGTTGACGGCAATTGCGGCATCGAAATCGGCGATGGCGTCGGTCACCAGCTTCTGTGCGTTGCGGCGGCGGAGCATCTCGGAGTCGCCGGCCTCGGCATCGGATTCGCCGGGCTGGCGCTGCATCATGCCGACGCCCTTGGCGTAACGGGCGAAACCGCGGGCCATGAGGGCCACGGCAAACCTCGGACTGCTCTCGACCGCCATGTCGAGATCGGCGATGGCGCCGTCGAAATCCTTGAGCATAGTCCTGACCACTCCCCTGCCGAGCCAGTCGACCGGTCGGGGGTTTGAACCGGCGAGAGCGGCCGAAAACGCATCAGCTTCCCTGAAGAGGGTCTCGAGACGCGCGGGGTCGGTCTCTGCCACAAGGCCGGGCGAGAGATAGAGCGTCGACGCGAGGTAACGCTGGGCGTTGAGGTCGTCGAGGTCGCGGAAATAATTGGAAAGGCCCCTGAGGCCGGCTTCCGGACGGGCGAATGTCACGACATACATGGGCTCGGGCTCCACCTGCACATTGCGGTCCTGCACGCGCCCCTTTATCTTCTCATTGTAGGAGAGTTCCTGGTCGGACGATGCGCTTACGGTGACAAGGCGGTTGAAGCGCTCCATCACCTCATTGCGGCTCTCTTCCGAGTCGTCGTCGGTGTCAGGCCGCGAGCCGCGGCTGTTGTCGGGGGGGGGCCCGCGAGGGCGCCACGCGCTC
>USHH01000202.1 GCA_900554345.1 uncultured Bacteroidales bacterium
AGCCGCTTCTCCTCGCGTCGGCCCCCGTAGAGGGTCCATCTGTCGCCGTCGCGCCGCAGCCGGTAGGCGTTGGCTGCTCCGTTGGCGTCCAGCCCGTCGGCCTCCGCTTTCTCTGCCAGCAGTCCCTTTCTGCTGCTATTCGCCGTCAGCACGACGAGCTGACGCGTCGACACTCCGTCGAAGTCACCCTCGCGCGCCCTGACGCTGATCGCCACGGTGTCGCCGCCTCCGATGGCCAGAAGTGTCCATCCGGGCTGCCTCACGCTGTGGCGCGAGCCCCGGGCGTCGGTGTAGGCATACCCCTTCTGCGGATGGCTGTGCCGGTCGGTGACGCGCAGCGTGACGTCAAACGCCTCCGACGGCGTCTCAAGTCGCCACATCTCGCTCAGCAGCGTGTCGCTCCTGTTGTCGAGCTCGATGCCGAGAGCCGTGGCGTGGGGCGACGGCCCGTAGCCGCGCCCGGCGTTGTGGTTCACGCGCCCTGAGGCGCTGGCGGTCATGGCCACGACTCCCGTGATGATGCCCACTATGGCGAAGAGAAGTATCACCCCGCCTATAATCTTGTTGATCAGCCACATCGACCGCAGGTTGAAGTGCGCCCTAACCTTGTCGATGGAATACGTCACGAGCCACCACCATCCCAGGGCCCCGCCGAAGATAAAGAGGTAGCCCACGATGTAGTGGTAGAGTCTCAGCTCGGGCAGCATGAAGTTAAAGCGTGCGAAAAGTCCTATTATAAGAAAGAGTATCAGGGGGTTGGAGAAAGTGAAGAGAAAGCCGCCGAGGATGTTTTTCTTCGCCGACACCGGTATGTCGCCCTGCCGCTTGAGGTCGGCGGCCGGGTTCTTGCGGAAGAGGTAGACGGCGAAGGCTATCAGCACGGCGCTCCCCACCAGCTGGATCACGTTCTGGTTGCGCTCCAGGAATTCCTCGATGAATGAGAGGCCGAAGCCGGTCAGCAGGCAGTAGAAGAGGTCGGAGAGGGCGGCGCCGATGCCGGTGAAGAAGCCCGCGCGGCGTCCCTTGTCGAGGGTGCGCTGTATACAGAGGATACCCACGGGCCCCATCGGCGCCGAGATGAGCACACCGATGGCGATGCCGCGCGTCATTATGTATATCAGGCTTTCTATCAGTCCCATTGTCTGTCGTTTCCGGGGAGGGAGGGGCTTAGTTGGTGATTATGTATCCTCCCTGCTGGGTAGGGAGGCATTGATAGTTGCGCAGCCCGTAATTCATGCGGGCTGCCGGGCCCGACAGCGGGCGTCCGGCCCCCATCGTCACGTCGTAATGGCTCCCGCAGGCGTCGCAGACGGCCTCGTAGCGCTCCGGCTCGACGCGCACCCTCACGTCGCGGCTCCGCTCCACCGGGCACGCCAGGTCGTAGGCAAGAGGCACGCCCGTCTGCGTGGTGAAGGCGTCCATGCCCCCGATCAGCAGCACGCCGCCGAACCCCGTGGCGCTCGTCTGCGAGTAGGCGAACCCCGCCGGCTCCCTCACCCCGCTGCCGAGTATGAACCGCTGGCTGTCGCCGAATCCGGCCACGCCATAGGAGTTCCATAGGCCTATGTCCGACAGGTTGATGTTCACGGCCATGCGCGGAATCCGCTCGTCGTCTATCGTGTCACACGACGCCACGGCCACGGCTGTCGCCGCGGCCGTGAGCGCCTGTATCATGATTCGTGTCGCTCTCATGGCTCACGCGAACTGCAGCGCGCGCACCACCTGCCCCAGCTGCTGCGCCATCTGCGTCAGCGGCCCGTTGACCATCGGCTTCAGAAGCGCCGGTATCGCCAGGTCGATCACCACCTGCGCCTCGCAGCTCTCCGTGCCTGTCGGCCGGATGTGCATCGCCACGCTCATCTCCACGGGAGTGCCCTCCCCTTTCAGCTTGATCAGCGTCGGCTCCTCTTTCTCCGACATGCGGAGCACCACCGCTCCCACCGGGCCGCCGGGCACTGTTATCGTGTCGGGGGTGATTTCTATCTTCTCTAGCATTTCACGCTTGTCGTCGGGGATGCTCTCGCGAGGCACGCGGCCGATAAGCCCGCGCAGGTTCTCGAGGTTGGAGAGTTTGTGCCAGATCTCCTCGGCCGGGCGCGTCAGCGCCACTTCTTCGCTTTTGTATGTTGCCATTTCCTATTTTTATATCAATGTCGGTTCGGGCGTCCACGACGCCGGGTCGCGGCGCCACTCCTTCAGCGCCTCGGCCTCTTCAGGGCTGATGTAGCTCGTGGCCTCGGCCACCTCCAGCATCGTCTGGTAGGTGCAGAGCGACTCCAGATGCACGTCGGCCTCCCGGAAGCGCTTCACCGCCATCGGAAACTCGTAGTCGAAGATCGACACCATGCCGATCACCTCGCATCCGGCGTTTCTCACAACCTCAACGGCTTTCAGCGAGCTCCCGCCGGTCGACACGAGGTCTTCCACCACTACCACTTTCTGCCCCGGACGGAGGTTCCCCTCCACCATGTTCTCAAGCCCGTGGTCTTTCGGCGTCGACCTAACATACACGCCCGGGAGCCCGAGGGTGTCGGCCACAAGCGCCGAGAACGCTATCGCCCCCACCGCTACGCCGGCGATCGCCTGCGCCTCCGGATAATGCTCCAGCACTTTCCGCGCCAGCTCCACTTTCACGAAGTTCCTGACGTCGGGATACGACAGAATCCGCCTGTCGTCGTTGTAGATCGGGGAGTTCCAGCCGCTCGCCCAGGTGAAGGGGTTGCGGGGCTGAAGCTTGATGGCGCTGATTTGCAGCAGCTTCTCAGCAAGTAGCTTCTCGGTTTTTTTCATAGTTTCTGGGTTTTGTCTTGTATGTGGCGTCGGAGTCCTGCCACGGGGCCTGACTCTCGCCTATTGCAAAATTACATCGTTTAATGAAAATATACAAATAAAAAACGCCTCAACCCCTCTTTCCGTTTCTCATTTAATGTTTTTTTCACCCATAATGCTGGTTATCCCCTAATGTAGGGATGCACCCTGGCGCATCCGCCACCCGCCCTGAATCCGTCCCCATTAATCTTCAATCTTCAATCTTTAATCTTTAATCTTTAAAAAGTCACTCCCAGCGTCAGCAGCGTCAGCCGGCACCCCGGCGCCGCCCGGAGAATCGCCAGAGACGCCGCCGTCAGCGTCGACCCCGTGGTGCACACGTCGTCGACCAGAAGCACCCCCTTTCCCTCCGCCTCCGATGGGTCCTTGAGCCGGAACAGCCTCTCAGTGTTGGCGTGCCGCTCCGCCAGCGTCTTCGCCGTCTGCGTCTTGTGCGGCCTCACGGCCTTCAGCGCCTCGCTCACCCTTATACCCGTGGCCGCCGACAGCCCTGCAGCCAGCCGCTCAGCCTGATTGTAGCCACGCCGCGCCTGCTTCATGAAATGCATCGGCACAGGCATCACCACCTCCACGCCGTCGAGGAAGCCCGCCGTCAGCAGCTCCTCCCCCATCAGCCGTCCGAGCCTCACGCCGATGCCCGGAAAGCGACGGTATTTCATGTCCTGGATCAGCGTCGAGAGGTCGGAGCCGCGCGAGTAGAAGAAGTGGCCGGTGGCGCGCTCGAAGGGGAACAGCCCCGCGAACCGCTGCTCCATGTTGTTGAAGTCGATGCTGTGGTAGCGCGTGCGCGGCAGATGACCAAGGCACAGCGTGCACACGAACTCCTCGTGGGGCGCCAGCCGGCACCCGCAGATGTGGCATTCGCGCGGCCACACGTATTCCGCGGCGTCGCTCGCCAGCTGGCCGAGCATCGACAGCAGGCGCCTCGTCATCAGCTCTCTCCTTTCCGGCGGAGCGCCCTCACGGCCGCCGCCACTGTGTCGCTCTCGTAGCCCCGCGACAGGAGGTGGCGGTAGAGCCGCGCCACATCCTCGCGCACCGTGAGGTCGAGGCTCCGCGCTTTCGCCT
>USHH01000203.1 GCA_900554345.1 uncultured Bacteroidales bacterium
CCTGCTATAAGGTGGCCCACCTCTTCGACAAGGACTACGTCTCGGCCCACGAGCGCTTCCACCGCCCGGTGGCCACGTTTCATCCCAACCTCGTGCTTCCCGCCGGCGTCACCGTGCGCACCCTCGACATCACGCTCGCCCGCGTGGTGACCTGCATACTGCTGCTGACAATCGTATATATGGCGGCCAACGCCTTCTAATATAAATGTCTGCAAGACAATGAAAAGAATCGAAACTCCAGTGCTGCTTCTCACAGGATACCTCGGAAGCGGCAAGACCACTCTCCTCAACCATGTGCTCTCCAACCGGCAAGGCATACGCTTCGCCGTGATAGTCAACGATATCGGTGAGGTCAACATCGACGCCGACCTCATCCAGAAGGGGGGCATCGTGGGGCAGGACCAGAGCGGCGACCTCGTGGCCCTCCAGAACGGCTGCATCTGCTGCACCCTCAAGACCGACCTCATGAAGCAGATCGCCGACCTCATCGCCACAAAGAAATTCGACTACATAGTGATCGAGGCCAGCGGCGTCTGCGAGCCGGCCCCCATCGCCCAGACCATCTGCTCGATGGCCGACATGATCTCGCCGCACGGCGCCGTTGCCGCCCCGAGGCTCGACTGCATCGTCACGGTGGTCGACGCCCTGCGCATGAAGAGCGAGTTCGGCTGCGGATATTCCCTCCAGCGTCCCGACATCGACGAGGAGGACATCGAGAACCTCATCATCGAGCAGATTGAGTTCTGCGACATCATCCTGCTCAACAAGATCTCGGAGGTGAGCCGCGACGAGGCAGGCCAGATCCACGCCATCATCCGCGCCCTCCAGCCCAAGGCACGCATCATAGAGTGCGACTACGCCGACGTGCCCCTCGACGACATCATCGACACCCATCTCTTCGACTTCGAGAGCGTGGCCACCTCAGCCATGTGGGTCCATGAGATAGAGCGCGTGGTCGACGCCGAGGAGGAGGAACACGGCCATCACGACCCTCATGAACACCACGGCCACGATGAGCACGACCATCATGACCATGAGCATCACCACCGCGACCATGAGGAGGAAGACGAGCACGACGCCCACCGCCATCATCACCACCACCATCACCACGACGGCGAGGGTGAGGCCGATGAATACGGCATCGGCACTTTCGTCTATTTCCGCCGCAAACCCTTCGATTTCGACCGGTTCGAGGACTTCGTGGCCCGCGAGTGGCCCGCCAACATCATCCGCACGAAGGGAGTGATGTATTTCAGCCACAACCGCGACATGTCGCTGCTCTTCGAGCAGGCCGGCGTGCAGAAAAACCTCAAGGAGGCGGGCTACTGGTATGCCACGGCGCCCGACGACGAGCTTCAGGAGCTGATGCGTCAGGAACCCGGCCTGCGGCGCGACTGGGACGACGTCTACGGCGACCGCATGATCAAGCTCGTCTTCATCGGCCGCGACCTCGACCGCAAGGCCCTCGCCGGGCGCCTTGACAGGTGTCTCGCCGACTCGTGACCTGCGCCTGCAGAACGCTGAACCGATATCCGCGCCTGTGTGTTAAGACTACATACAGGCGCGGCTTTTTGCTGCCGCCGTTATAATCCGGACTGTTATGAACGAAAAGGCACAACCCTCCTTCCTGAAGGTGGTGAAAGGCGCGGCTGCCCGGAGCCCGGGCGGCCGCATCCGGGAGGTGCTCAGCAAGCTGCTGACCTACGGCATCCCGGTGGCGATCTCCGTGCTGCTGATAATATGGCTCTTCCACAAAGTGGATTTCCGCAAGGTGATGCACGTCGTCGAGACGCAGTGCGACTTCTGGTGGATAGCCCTCATGATGCTGATCACTACCCTCTCCCACGTGATAAGGGGCGTGAGGTGGGGCATCCAGCTCCGGGGCGCGGGGCTGCCGCGGGTGCCCGTCATGACCGAGAGCGTCTCGATCTTCGGCGCATATGCCCTCAACCTCGTGTTTCCCCGTCTCGGCGAGGCCTGGAGATGCGTCTATATGGCGCGCCGGGAGCGCGCTCCCCTTTCCACCGTGATCGGCACCGATGTAGGCGACCGCTCCAGCGACGCCGTAGTGGTAATGGCCCTGCTCGGCCTCGCCCTCATCGTGGCCCGGAGATACATGGAGAAATTCCTCACCCATTACTCACTGGGCGAGCATCTCGCCCGTTTCACCCGCGACCCCTGGTTATGGCTCGGGGTGATTGCCGGGGTCACACTGCTCTGGGCCGTGTGTCATTTCTTCCGCCACTACCGTCTTGTAGAGAAGCTTGACGGCGACTTCCGCAATATCTGGCACGGCTTCAGGGTGCTCTTCACCATGAAAGGCAAAGGGATGTATGTGGTGCTGACCCTGGGGATATGGACGTGCTACTTCCTTGAGACCTACGTCTGCTTCTTCGCGTTTCCGTTCACCCGGAGCCTCATCCATGACCCCGGCAGCGCATACGGCCTCATTCCGGGGCTTGTGGTGTTTGTCTTCGGCTCCTTCAGCATGGCCGTGCCCTCCAACGGCGGTCTCGGTCCCTGGAACCTCGCCGTGATGTTCGCCCTCTCGCTCTATGGCATCGGCGACACCGAGGGCACCGCCTTCTCGATGGTGATGTGGAGTTGTCAGGCAGCCATGCTCGTGGCCCTGGGCGTCTACAGCGCCGTCTATATCGCCACGCAGAAACGGCGGCCCACGCCAGCAACGGCTCCGGGCCGCTGACAGGACCCCGGGAGACCCTGCCGGCGGCCCGGCGGCGCTGAGGAGGCAGCTCAGAGGCGTCCTCCCCGGAAATCGGCCAGAGCGGCCTGATAATCGTGTTCGGCCTCTATCACCTTGCGGTCGAGCTCCAGCAGGGGCATCAGCTGCGAGAGATAGTCGGTGACGGCTATATATCCCGTGTCGAACTGCTTCTTCAGCCCCTCGCTGATGTCGCAGTCGTCGCGCAGACGGCGGCAGTCTCCGGCGAGTCTGGCGAGCGCCCTGGCCCTGTCGTATCTGAGACGGAGGTCGGCCGTATAGGTCACCATCGCGTCGTCGAGCGCAGCGGCGGCAGCGGCCTTCGCGGCCTGCGAGGCGGCCACCCTTCCCCGGTTGCTCCAGAGGGGGACCGTCACACCCACGCTTACGCCGAAGTAATTGGCGTCTTTCACCATCTCGCTCGTGTATCCCACCGAGAACGACGGAAGCCCCTCGCTGCGTCGCAGCGAGATCTCCCGGTCGGCCACGGCCACGCCGGCCTTCGCCGCCGCCACCGTCGGGTCGGCCGTCAGCGCCGTGGCGCACCAGGCGTCGAAGTCGGGCGGCAGCGAGTAGCCGAGATACCCCTCGGCGTCCCAGTCGAGCTCCACGCCTCCGCCAAGACCCGACAGCGTGGCCATCGCGGAGGCCAGCTCGAGCGCGTTAAGCTCCGCCTCGGCCTCCATGTTGCGTCTGTCGATCCGTATCGAGTTGACATCCACCACCGTCATATCGCCGTGGGCAAGCGCCTTCTCGGCCGCCTCCATCACCTTTGCGGTGTGGGCGAGCGCCGAGTCATACCAGCGCTGGAGCTTGCGGAGATACACGGCGCGCGTCATCAGCGCGTCTACCTCGTAGCTCTTGGCCAGCTCCGCGGCGTCGCCTGTCAGGGCCGACACCTCGTTGCGGGCCTCGGCCACACGCCGTTTCCCGCCGGAAAGCGTGGCGAAGTCGAAGCTCTGCGAGATATCGAGCGTCTTCTTGTCGGGCACTGCCGCCGGATTGCCCCACTGGTAGGAGAACTCCACCTCGGGGTCGGCCAATGTC
>USHH01000204.1 GCA_900554345.1 uncultured Bacteroidales bacterium
GAGGCCCTTGGTGGCTGGGCCCCGCGGCCCCACCGGTCGCCGCTGCCGGCCGTCAGCGAGGCGCAGGTGATCGCCAATGCCTTCCCCATGCCGGGAATCTCCGCCGAAGAGCTGGCTGGGGCGAAGGGAAAAGATGGAAAGACAGTCATAGTGATGGGAGCGGCGCGCCTCGACGACCCGGTGAAGGGTCTCGGCGACCTGGTGGAAGCCACGCGGCGTCTCGCCGCACGCGATTCCGCACTGGCCGGGAGGCTGGAGCTCGTGACATTCGGCAATGTCAGGGATCCGTCGGCGCTCGAGGGATTCGGCATCGCCCACCGCCATCTCGGCCCCGTGAGGGAGTCGGCCATCGGCGACATTTACCGTGGCGCAGGCGTCGTGGTGTCATCGTCGAGCTACGAGACGTTGCCGGGCACGCTTGTGGAGGGGCAGGCCTACGGCTGTGTGCCGGTGGCCTTCGACCACGGCGGCCAGGGCGACATCGTCGACCATCTCTTCACAGGCTGGCTCTGCTCCTGGAGCGACAGCCCCGCCGAACGCGCTGACAGGCTTGCCGAAGGGCTGGCATGGGCGGCGACACGCCCCGCCGGTATCGCCGCCACGCTCGTAAAAAATGTGGAGAGCCGGTTTGCGGCTCCCCACATAGCGGATCAATATCTTAGACTTTTCGAGAGTCTTCTTGCCTCGCGCCCCCGGTAGCGGTCAGGCGTCGATGTTGGCGTAAGTGGCGTGAGACTCTATGAACTCGCGTCTCGGAGCCACTTCCTCGCCCATGAGCACGGAGAAAGTGCGGTCGGCCTCGGTGGCGTTGATGAGCGTCACCTGCTTGAGCATGCGGTTCTCGGGATCCATGGTCGTCTCCCAGAGCTGCTCTGGATTCATCTCGCCGAGACCTTTATAGCGCTGGAGCTCCATGCGGTTGCGGTCGCCGCCGCAGCGCTCATCGACGAAACGCTGCACCTGACGGTCGTCCCAGGCATATTCCGTGACGGAGTTCTTGCCCTTCGTGGAGCACTTGTAGAGGGGCGGGGTGGCGATGTAGAGATAGCCGTTCTCTATGATGGGGCGTATGCGGCGGAAGAAGAATGTCATCAGCAGGGTAGCGATGTGGGCGCCGTCGACGTCGGCATCGGTCATGATGATGATCTTGTGGTAGCGTAGCCTGGCCATGTTGGGGGCGCTGGAGTCCTCCTCGGTGCCGATGGTGACTCCGAGAGCCTTGAACATGTTGACGATCTCCTCCGACTCGAATACCTTATGGTCGAGCGCCTTCTCCACATTGAGGATCTTGCCTCTCAGCGGGAGGATGGCCTGGTAGTTGGGGTTGCGTCCCTGCTTTGCGGATCCGCCGGCCGAGTCTCCCTCGACGAGGAAGAGCTCACACTCCGCGGCGTCGCGGCTCTTGCAGTCGGCGAGCTTGCCGGGGAGGCCTGCGCCGGAGAGTGGCGACTTGCGCTGCACCTTCATTCGGGCGTTGTAGGCGGCGTGACGGGCCTGGGCGGCGAGGGCCACCTTGTCGACGATGGCACGCGCCTGCTTGGGATTCTCCTCGAGATAGTCGCGGAGGGCCTCGCTGACGGCTGTCTGTACCACGCCGGCCACCTCGTTGTTGCCGAGCTTGGTCTTGGTCTGGCCCTCAAACTGGGGCTCGGCCACCTTCACGGAGATCACGGCTGTGAGGCCGTCGCAGAAGTCCTCTTTCGAGAGCTCGATCTTCAGCTTGTCGAGAAGATGGTTGTCGTCGGCGTATTTCTTGAGGGTGGTGGTCAAGCCGCGGCGGAAGCCGGTGAGGTGTGTGCCGCCCTCGATGGTGTTGATGTTGTTGACGTAAGAAAAGATGCTTTCAGAGTAGGATGTGTTGTAGGTCATGGCCACCTCTACGGGCACACCCTTCTTCTCGGTGACGAGATGGATCACGTCGGGAATCAGCGGCTCCTTGCCCTGGTCGATATATCTGACGAACTGCTTGAGTCCCTCCTCGCTGTGGAAGACGTCTTTCTTGGGATTGCCGTTCTCATCGAGCTGCCGGCGGTCGGTAATGGTGAGCGTGATGCCGGCGTTGAGGAAGGCGAGGTCGCGTAGTCGGCTCGCCAGGGTCTCGTAGTCGTAGACGGTCTCTGAGAATATCGTGGCGTCGGGATGGAAGATGATGGTGGTGCCGGTATGGTCGGTCTGGCCTATTACGCAGAGCTCGGAGGTTGGCTTTCCGTAGGCGTATTCCTGCATGTGGATCTTGCCGTCGCGATGGATCTCTGCGCGGAGATAATCGGAGAGGGCGTTGACGCAGCTCACGCCCACGCCGTGGAGACCGCCGGAGACCTTGTAGGAGCCCTTGTCGAACTTGCCGCCGGCATGGAGCACGGTGAGCACGACCTCGAGGGCCGGCTTGTGCATCTTCTCATGCATGTCCACGGGGATGCCTCGGCCGTTATCGTCGACGCGGATGGAGTTGTCTTCGTTGATGGTCACCTCTATGTGGGTGGCGAAGCCGGCGAGGGCCTCGTCGATGGAGTTGTCGACCACCTCGTAGACGAGATGGTGGAGGCCTCGCGACGATGTGTCGCCGATATACATCGACGGGCGCTTGCGCACCGCCTCAAGCCCCTCGAGCACCTGGATGTTGTCGCTTTTATATTCTTTCCGGGCATCGGAGGCCTCTTCGATTATTTCTTCAGTTGCCATTGTAGATTATGTCTTGCTTAAGTATTGTGGGAGAAAGAGAAACATTGTGGTCGGAAGCCATCACGTTTCCGACCACAAAGTTAATCATTTTTCCTTAAACCTGCAATCTCGGAAGCGTCAGCGCGCCTCCACTTTCTCCACAATCAGCTCGTCGACGACGGCATGGTTGGTGGAGAGGTTCATGTTCTCGTCCTCGGCCTCGTAGATCAGGCTCACGGTGTGCTCGCCCGGGGCGAGGGATACCCTGACGGGATTGGAGAGGCCCCAGTCGTTCCAGTTGGCGACGCCTCTCTGGGGCATCACGACGGTGCCGGCCTTGACGCCGTCGACAAGGAGGGTGCGCACGGCGGCTTTGTTCTCTGTGTTGACGGGGCCGTTGCCGTTGGCGTAGCGGAAGGTGATGGTGTAGTCCGACTGGGAACCGGCGCCGAGGGAGTCGGTGGAGAAGGTCATCTCCAGCGGGGCGCTCTGATGGTCGAGCTCCACGAATCCGGCGCCGTGATAGCCTTCAATTGGTGTGGCGGGAGCATAGCTCACCTCTGCCGACTGCATTGCGGTGGCGCAGACCTCCGGCTGCACGGCGAGCGAGAGGCGGTTGCTGCGCGGCTCGGAGGCGAAGCCCGGTGTGCCGTCGGAGGCGATGCCGGTCACCTGCCATTCCCCGCGGGCGTCGAGCGGCCATTGCGTCTGACGAGTGCGTCCCACCTCCTGTCCGTCGAGCGTCACCACGTATTCGGCGATGTATTCGATTGGATTCCACGCGAGCACCTGACGCCCCCCGTCTTCGGCCAGCCATGCCGCGGGGGTGAGAGGAGCCTTGAGGTTGGGGCGGCGGTTGACCTCCATGGGAGGTATCGGCTCATTGTCCATCTCCACAACTATGTCGCAGTCGCCCTTGAGGGCCTTTGCGGGGATTACGTCATCGGCTCCCCGCCGCCCGCCGCTGAGGGGCAGCGTCCCGGGCACGGAAATGTCGAAGTCGGGGG
>USHH01000205.1 GCA_900554345.1 uncultured Bacteroidales bacterium
CCCCCCCCGCCCCCACCCGCTACGCCGCCACCGACGGCCAGCGACGCGTCTCACTCGACGGCACATGGAATTTCCTATACTTCCGCAACGACTCCCTCTGCCCCGCCGACATCTACCGCTCGCGACTCCGCAAGCCCTCCTCCATCACCGTCCCAGGCAGCTGGGAGCTCCAGGGCTTCGACGCCCCCATCTATACCGACACCCGCTACCCCTTCCCCGCCAATCCGCCTTACGTGCCCGCCGACTACAACCCCGTCGGCGTCTACCAGCGTGAGTTCACCGTTCCCGCCGACTGGAAGGGGCTCGACGTCTTCCTCGAGTTCGAGGGCGTGGAGTCGGCCTATTACGTCTGGGTCAACGACGAGCTCGTGGGCTACGCCGAAGACAGCCGCCTCCCGTCGGTCTTCCGCATCAACGATAAGTTCAAGCCCGGCAGGAACCGCCTCACGGTGAAGGTCTACCGCTATAGCGACGGCTCCTACCTCGAGGGACAGGACTATTGGAAATACTCCGGCATCGAGCGCCCCGTCTATCTCACGGCGCGCCCCGCCACACGGGTCTCCGACTTCCGCCTCGACGCCCCGCTCGTCAACGGCTACCGCGACGGCGACCTCTCCCTGGAAGTGCGCATGCGCCGCCCACAGGCCGGCCAGCGCGTCGACGTCTCCCTCTCGAAAGACGGCCAGACGCTCTGGAGCGACACCCGCTCCGTGGCCTCTCCCGCCGACAGCGTCTACGCCTTCTCCCACCTGGTGAAGGACGCCCTCCCCTGGAATGCCGAGGCCCCCGAGACATACCTGCTGACGGTGACCCATCGCGACGCACAGGGACGCGACATAGAGTCGTTTACCCATCCCTTTGGCTTCCGCACCGTCGAGATGCACGGCGGCCGGCAGCTCGTCAACGGCCGCGCCGTCCTCTTCAAGGGCGTCAACCGCCACGAGCATGACCCGCACACCGGCCGCACCATCTCCGTGGCCTCGATGCTCGACGACATACGCCTCATGAAGCAGAGCAACCTCAACGCAGTGCGCAACTGCCACTACCCCAACCACTGGCAGTGGTATGAGCTCTGCACCGAATACGGCCTCTACATGGTAGACGAAGCCAATATAGAGAGCCACGGCATGGAGGCCCACCCCGACGGCACCCTCGCCAATATGGAGGGCTGGGACATCCCCTTCCTCGAGCGCATGAGCCGCATGATGGCCCGCGACCGCAATTTCTCATGCATCGTCACGTGGTCGATGGGCAACGAGTCGGGCTACGGCCGCCATTTCGAGATGCTCTACGACTACACGAAGCAGACCGACCCCTCGCGCCCCGTGCAGTATGAGGGTGGCGGCTACAACGCCAAGAGCGACATCTACTGCCCCATGTACGCACGCCCCTGGGCCCTCTACCGCCACGTCAACCAGCGCGACG
The DNA here is from genome assembly GCA_900554345.1 of uncultured Bacteroidales bacterium. GTDB lineage: Bacteria > Bacteroidota > Bacteroidia > Bacteroidales > Muribaculaceae > Lepagella. The sequence goes on from USHH01000205.1 coordinate 1,426, forward strand.
CACGCCCCCTCATCCTCTGCGAGTACGCCCACGCCATGGGCAACTCCGTGGGCAACCTCCGCGGATACTGGGACCTTATATATAAGTACGACCAGCTCCAGGGCGGCTTCATCTGGGACTGGGTCGACCAGGCCTTCGACCGACGCGATGACGCCGGCCGCAGGATATGGGCCTTCGGCGGCGACCTCGGCTTCGTTGGCGTCGTCAACGACTCCAACTTCTGCGTCAACGGCCTCGTCGACGCCGACCGCATCCCCCATCCCCACCTCGCCGAGGTGAAGAAGGTGCTCCAGTATATCGACTTCCGACCGGTGGCTTTCCGCCCGAATGAGGTGGAAATCGAGAACCGCCACGACTTCGCGTCGCTCGACCGCTACCGCCTCACGTGGGAGCTGCTGCGCGACGGCGACGTCATCCGTCAGGGCGAGCTTCCCATGCCGGCCCTGAAGCCCGGCGAGACAGCCCGCGTGGCCGTCCCCTACGGCGACATCACCGACGACGCCGAATACTTCCTGACCCTCCGCGCCCTCACCAGAGATGACGCCCCGATGATACCCGCCGGCCACATCGCCGCCTACGCCCAGTTCCCCCTCAATGTAGGGATGCACCCTGGTGCATCCGCCACCCATCCGTCCATTCCCCTCCAGCATGGAGAGACGGTTTCCAACCGCCTGCCTTTCCAGTCTGAATACGGCGGTAACTCCGTACTTAGTCCTTCTGACTTAGTACTTACCCCCTCCTTCTGGCGTCCCCTCACCGACAACGACATCCCCAACGGCCACCTCGACCGCTGCGGCGTCTGGAAGACAGCCGCGCAGGAGCTGGAGACCGTCTCCACCGAGAAGACAGCCCTCCCCGACGGTCGCGAGACCACCGTGGTGACCCAGCGCAATCCGAAGCTCGACCTCACCGTCCAGACTCTCTATACACCGGCCGCCGACGGCTCGCTCCACGTGGAGATGCGCTTCATCCCCGGCAAGGTGGAGCTCCCGGAGCTCCCGAAGCTCGGCATGACGCTCACGCTCCCCGGCCAATATGACAACATGGAGTGGTATGGCCGCGGACCCGGCGAGAGCTATCCCGACCGCTGCGAGTCGCAGCTCATCGGCCGCTGGAAGTCGACCGTCTGGGATCAGTATCATCCCTACGTCCGCGCCCAGGAGACCGGCAACCACTGCGACGTGCGCTGGATGGCCTTCCGCGACAAGGACGGCCGCGGACTGCTCGTGGTGCCTGACTCTCCCCTCAACATGGGCGCCTGGAAGTTCCCGGCCTCCGACATCGACTACGTGCCGGCCTCCATCGAGCGGCGCCACGGCGGCAGCATCGTGCCCCGCGACATGGTGACCGTCAACATCGACAGCCGCATGATGGGTGTGGGCGGCGACAACACCTGGGGCGCGCAGGTACACCCCGAGTTCACCGTCTCCCCCACTCTGCAGTCTTTCTCCTTCACTTTGATACCCCTCTAAGACTATGAAATCACTTCCGATACTGCTCGGCATCATGCTCTATGGAGCCTGCTCGCTCGCCTCCTGCGTCCGGGCATCCGCCTCGGAGCCCCTCCGCTACCGCTTCCCCCACATCTTCGACCTCTCCTACACCCCTGACACCCTCCACCGCTGCACCGGCTGGTTCACCGACGCCGGCGCCTGGTTCGGCTTCACCGCCCCGGAGTCCGACGCCTGGACCTCCGGCTTCTGCGGCCCCTTCTCCCTCGACATGAACCGCCGCGAGTGGATGGCCGCCTCCGCCGTCACCGTCAACCCCGCCGACGGCCCCGAGGGACGCCCCGACTCCGTGTGCGTCTATCCCGGCGAGCTCCTCATGGCCACCGTCTACCCCTCCGGCTCCATCGCACAGCGCCTCAACTTCATCGACGCCTCCGACGCGCTGCTTGCGCTGCAGCTTCTCAGCATCGACAACTCCACGGGGCGCCCGCTCCGCTACTCCGGCCTGCGCTGGGCGCCCGGCGTCTCGCTCGAGAAGATCGGCAACACCGTGCTCGCCTCCCATCCCTCCGGCGAGCTCGTGGCCCTCACCTTCGCACCCGAGACCGAGATACGCGTGGCCGACGGCAACTACACGGCCTCCGCTCCCGCCCGCAGGAGCGACCACGTCGTGGTCAGCTTCTTCACCGACCGCGAGGCTTTCGAGGCCGGCACGGCTAAGATCGACTCGATACTGGCCGACC
>USHH01000206.1 GCA_900554345.1 uncultured Bacteroidales bacterium
CGGCAATTTGCAGCTGCTGTGCACCGTGATGGAAGAACAGGAGCACACCCGCGCGCAGCAGGCGTTTTACACCGGGATCCGCACGCCGGCCCGCCGCGACGAGATCATCGACGAGGTGGAGCGCAAGCTCGGTTATCCCGTGATCGTCAAGCCCGCGAACCTCGGCTCCAGCGTCGGCATCGGAAAGGCCGCCAACCGAGAGCAGCTCATCGAGAAGGTCAACGAGGCAGAGCGCTTCTCCACCCGCATCATCATAGAGCATATGATCGAGCAGCTCAAGGAAATCAACTGCTCGGTGCTCGGCGACGCCGACGACCATCAGAGTTCCGTCTGCGAGGAGCCACTCAAGAGCGGCGATTTCCTCAGCTACACCGATAAATACACCGCACGCTCCGGTATGGAGGGCAGCTCCAAGAGAATCCCCGCCGACCTCCCCGACGAGGTCACAAAGCGCATACAGCACATCGCCGGCGAGACCTTCCGCGTGCTCTCATGCCACGGCGTCAGCCGCGTCGACGTGATGATCGACGAGAAGGACGGCAACATCTACGTCAACGAGATCAACACCATCCCCGGCTCCCTCTCCTATTATCTCTGGGAGGAGAGCGGCATTTCGTTCACCCAGCTCATCGACCGCCTCATGGCTCTCGCCCTCAAACGCAAGCGAGAGATCGACCGCAAGACATTCTCCTACGACTCCAACATCTTCGCCCTCGGCGGAGGTGCTAAGGGCGCGAAGGGCGGCATGAAGCTCGGCGCGAAGGGTGGTGCCAAGTATTCGGTGCCCCGCAAGAAATAATCAACAAGTCAATACAGGTAAGTCAGATATAATGAGTAAGAAATTCAAGGAATACTCCGGTCAGCTCAACCTCTCCGACATCAACAAGGAGGTGCTCGCCGACTGGGACGCACATTCGCTTTTCGAGAGCTCCATGAAGGAGCGCGAGGGATGCCCCTCGTTCGTGTTTTACGAAGGTCCGCCGAGCGCCAACGGCATGCCCGGCATCCACCACGTGATGGCCCGCACCATCAAGGACATCTTCTGCCGCTACAAGACCATGCGCGGATTCCACGTGAAGCGCAAGGCCGGATGGGACACCCACGGCCTTCCCGTGGAGCTCGGCGTGGAGAAGAACCTCGGCATCACAAAGGAGGATATCGGCAAGAAGATCTCTGTCGACGACTACAATGCTGCATGCCGTAAGGAGGTGATGAAATACACCCGCGAATGGACCGACCTCACCCACCGCATGGGCTACTGGGTGGACCTTGACAATCCTTACATCACTTACGATAACGCCTATATCGAGACCGTGTGGTGGCTGCTCCGCCAGCTCTACGACAAGGGCTACCTCTACAAGGGCTACACCATCCAGCCTTATTCTCCCGCCGCCGGCACCGGCCTCAGCTCCCATGAGCTCAACCAACCTGGCTGCTACCGCGACGTGAAGGACACCACGGCGACGGCTCTCTTCCAGGTGGCCGATCCCAAGCCCGAATGGACGGAGTGGGGGACACCCTGCTTCATGGCATGGACCACAACACCCTGGACCCTTCCCTCCAACACCGCACTCTGCGTCGGACCGAAGTTCGACTACGTGGCCGTGCGCACCTTCAACCCATACACCGGCGACAAACTCACGGTCATCCTCGCCGAGGTGCTCGTGAAGTCTTATTTCAAGAAGGAAGGAGAGGGGAAGGACCTCGATTCCTATAAGAAGGGCGACAAGGTGGTGCCCTGGCAGGTGATCGGCAAATACTCCGGCGCCGAGCTCATCGGCATGCACTATCGCCAGCTCATGCCCTGGGTAAAGCCCTGCGAGAAGCTCGACGACCGCAGCGCCGACTACGTGACGGAATATGCCGCCGCGCATCCCGACAAGGTGTTTGAGGTGGCCGGCGACCGCTTCGTGGAGCTTGCCGAGTGCGCCTTCCGCGTGATCGGCGGCGACTACGTGACCACCGAGGACGGTACAGGCATCGTGCACATAGCGCCCACTTTCGGCGCCGACGACGCTAAGGTGGCAAAGGCCGCCAACATCCCGCCTCTCTTCATGATCAACCTGAGAGGGGAGACCCGACCGATGGTAGACCTCCAGGGCAAGTACTATCCCATCGACGAGCTCGCTCTCGCTTTCGTGGAGCGCTGCGTCGACAAGACGCTCTATGCAGCCCACGCCGGAGACTACGTGAAGAACGCCTATGACCCTAAGTTCAACCCCGGTGGGAAATACGACGAGGCTGCCGCTTCGCGAGAGGAAGACCTCAACATCGTGCTCAGTCTTGAGATGAAGCAGCGCGGCGAGGCCTTCAGGATCGAGAAGCACACCCACAACTACCCCCACTGCTGGAGGACCGACAAGCCGGTGCTCTACTATCCCCTCGACAGCTGGTTTATCCGCTCTACGGCCGCACGCGACAAGATGATGGAGCTCAACGACACCATCAAGTGGAAGCCCGCAGCCACAGGCTCCGGCCGTTTCGGAAAGTGGCTCGAGAACATCCAGGACTGGAACCTTTCCCGTTCACGCTACTGGGGTACTCCACTCCCGATCTGGCGCACCGATGACGGCCGCGAGGAGATCTGCATCGGCTCCTACGCCGAGCTCTCCGGCGAGATCGACAGGTCGGTGGCCGCCGGCTTCATGAAGGAGAATCCCCTTACAGCAAAAGGCTTCGTGCCCGGCGACTTCAGCAAGGATAACTACAATAAGATCGACCCCCACCGTCCATACGTCGACGACATCGTGCTCGTCAGTCCGTCCGGTAAGCCGATGAAGCGAGAGACCGACCTCATCGATGTCTGGTTTGACTCCGGAGCCATGCCATACGCCCAGATCCACTATCCTTTCGAGAACAAGGAGGCTTTCGACGCGCGTGAGCTCTATCCCGCCGACTTCATAGCCGAGGGCGTCGACCAGACACGCGGCTGGTTCTATACCCTCCATGCCATCGGCAGCATGGTCTTCGGCTCCGTAGCCTACAAGGCCGTGATCTCCAACGGCCTCGTGCTCGATAAGAACGGCAACAAGATGTCGAAGCGTCTCGGCAACGCCGTAGACCCCTTCAGCAATATCGAGCGTTTCGGCTCCGACCCCGTGAGATGGTATATGATCTCCAACTCGCAGCCCTGGGACAACCTCAAGTATGACGAGGACGGCGTGGCCGAGGTGAGCCGAAAGCTCTTCTCCACGCTCTACAATACATATAAGTTCTTCGCGCTCTACGCCAATGTCGACGGCTTCACCGGCGCCGAGAAGGAGATCGACTATGCGAAGCGCCCCGAGATCGACCGTTGGATCCTCTCGCTGCTCAACACCCTCGTGGCCGACGTTACCGCCGCGCTCGACGACTATGAACCCACCCGCGCCGCAAGGGCCATCGAGGACTTCGTGGGCGACAACCTCTCCAACTGGTATGTGCGCCTCAACCGCAAACGCTTCTGGGGCGGCGAGATGGATGACGACAAACTCTCGGCCTACCAGACCCTCTTCACCTGCCTGAAGACCGTGGCTCTGCTCATCGCCCCCTTCTCTCCCTTCTATTCGGAGCGTCTCTACGGCGACCTCGTGGCTCCCGCCCCCCAGGGGGGGCGGCGGATCTTGAGG
>USHH01000207.1 GCA_900554345.1 uncultured Bacteroidales bacterium
CCAGCCGGAGGCCGAGGGCATTGCCGATGAATCCGGCAAATCCTGTCACTAATATCTTCATGATTCAAAATTACGGAGGGCGGGCCGCGGCCCGCCGTGAAGCGCAAAGTTAGCTATTTTCTCAAAATTGTGGCCGACAATTTGGGAAAAATAAATAAAATTTATAATTTTGCATAACCATGAAGCCCCCTTACCCGGGCTTCGGGCCTATTCAAGCGGCGCCCGCGTCCTCACTGTAAATCAATCATCATGATCACTGATTACTGGATAGAAAGCATCATTCTGGCTTTCACTGTGTCGATTCTCATCACGGGAATACTGATACCGCAGATCATACTCATAGCTTTTCGCAAGCAGCTTTTCGACACCCCTGACGAACGCAAGATTCACCAGGGAATAGTGCCGCGTCTGGGCGGCCTCGCTTTCTTTCCGGCCGTGGCGTTCTCGATGGCCTTCGTGCTCGGCCTCAACTTCAGGCTCGACATCACGGAGCTGCCGCTCGACACGTGGTCGGACATGATACCGTTTTTCTTCCAGCTCTGCGCCCTGATCCTGATTTTCCTCGTCGGCATGGCCGACGACCTGGTGGGCGTGAGATACAGGGCGAAATTCATGGTGCAGATCCTCTCCGCCATTCTGGTGGTGGCCTCCGGCATGTATATCGACAATCTCTACGGAGTGCTCTGGCTCCACGAGCTTCCCGACTGGCTCGGCTGGCTCGTCACCGGCTTCGTGATCGTCTACATAGTGAATTCCATCAACCTCATCGACGGCATCGACGGGCTTGCATCCGGCCTCAGCGCCATAGCCCTGATCTACTATACCATCGTGCTCAGCACCTCGGGCTATTACGCCTATGCCATGACGGCCGCAGCCGCAGCCGGCACCCTCGTGCCCTTCTTCTACTACAACGTCTTCGGCAATCCACAGAAGCGCAAGAAGATATTCATGGGCGACACCGGCTCGCTCACCACCGGCATGATCCTCGTCTTCTGCGGCATATCGGTGATATACTACGACCATCCCGCCATCATGGCCGACTACAACCCGGTGATCCTCGCCGTCTCGCCGCTCATCATCCCGGCCTTCGACGTGGTGAGGGTCTACTTCCACAGGGTGAAGCGCCACCGCAATCCGTTCCTTCCCGACAAGAGCCACATCCACCACAAGCTGCTGGCGCTGGGCCTCTCGCAGGGAAGCGCCCTGACCATCATCCTCTCCTGGAGCATTGTCTTCATCGTGAGCAATGTGCTGCTCTCTCCCTACGCCAATCCCAACCTGCTGCTCGGCTGCGACATCGCGGCATGGGTGGTGATCAACGTGCTGCTCACCCGCGCCATCCGCCGGCGCGAGGCCCGTCTCGGCGCGACGCTCTACGACTGATACCGCCACAAACACCCACGGATAAAGCTATGTCGGAAGAAGAAAAATACACACGCCTGCTGCAGGCAATAAGGAATAAGGCATCCCAGATCCTACCCAAAGGATCCAGAGTGGCTCTTTACGGGTCGCGTGCCCGTGGCGACGCCCGACCTGATTCCGACTGGGATCTTCACGTGCTTGTGCCCGGAGAGGAAAAGCTTCCAATCAACAAATGGGATGAATATGGCTGGCCTTTCGAACAGATAGGCTGGGATTTTGACGAGTGGATTACACCGAGAGTCTATTCATTTGCCGGATGGCTGAAGCGAAATTTCCTTCCTTTCTATAAGAATGTGGAAAAAGATAAGATTATAATCTATCAAAGCTAAATAATCAATGACTCTGAAAAATAAGAGGCGCCCCGGATGGAGCGCCTCCTCTATTGAATGTCTCTATAACGTTCAGTTCTTAATACCTCGTACTTCATTCTTCGTACTTAGTACTTCATACTTCGTACTCAGTGCCTCGTACTTGATCAGAGCGGCTCGATGCCTGTGATCACAGGATAGGCCTTGGCGATGGCGCGGCCATACTTGTAGTGCTCGCCGCGTGTGGCTGTGAAGTGTACGTTGGCAGCCGACTCGAATACCATGACGATGTCGCTTCCGCCAAACTGGAAATAGCTGATTTCCTCGCCCTTGCGGAGCACACGTCCCTCTTCTGCTGTCATCACCACCGAAGAAACCTGTCCCATGCCCATAGGCAGGACGGCTACCAGACCGATCGGGCTTTCCAGCACGATCAGGCCACGGTTCTGCATGAACTCGTATCCGGGATCGTCGGGAGCGCCAAACTGCCTCTTGGCCTCGAGCTTGTTACGGCCGGTCGACGGATCGGGCACTGCGGTGACCTGAAGGTATACGGTGCCCATTATGTCACGCGACTCAAGCACACGGCCGCTGACAGGAGCGTGCTGACGGTGATAGTCGTTCGGGCCGAGGAAGGAGTGGGTCCACATACCGCCGGCGAAACGGTCCTTGTAGGGGCTTCCCTCGAGAAGCTCGGAAATCTGCCAGTGGATGCCCTTGATCTCGATGGTGTCGTCGCCGCGCACTTCCCATGCGCCGTCGAATGTGGCGTCGGCAGGAGAGGTGATGACGGTGCTGTCGTTGATGGCTGCCACCGGACGGTAGCCCGGCTTGCAGCTGCGGGCGAAGAAGTCGTTGTAGGTCTTCCAGCCGCCACGGGGCTGCAGATACTCCTTCATGTTGAACTCCGGCGAGTCATAGAACGACTTCACGGAGTCGGGAGTGATGGAGGCGGGGGAGTCGAGGAACTTGCCCAGCTCGCGCACATAGTCCTTCATCCAGGCCGAAAGCTGGGAGAGGGGCTGCTCCACCGGATGAGGCTCCACGGCGTTCTGAAGCTCCTTGACAGGAGACTGGTCGAGTATGAAGTAGAACTTGCAGATGTGGTTGAACATGGCGCGTCCGAACTTGTTCTCGAGAGGAATCCATGTCAGATTGGCGTCGAGCCAGTCGTAGTAGTCTTCCATTGTGTTGATGTCGTCCATTTCCTGGACGTCATACGATTTGGCTTTTTCCAAAGCCTTCTGAAACTTGTCTTGCCAGCCGTTCTGAGCTATCAGGTCGATAAGCTCTTGGGTCTTTGGCTGATGGGTCTTGCTCATAGCGTTTGTGTCTTTTATAATGTTTGTATGTTGTCGGATTTTTACCACCCGGGAGGAGTGATTGATGTCCGAGTTTGATACTAAAACACTGCCGGTGGCAAATTGTTTACAAATTTCCAGAATTATTCCCGCCTCACGTAAAAAAATTTTTCACGCCGATAGACACGCGAAATCTTAAAACGTTTTATGGCGAACGAAATGTAAACAAATCTAAAAAAGCATCCCTGCAGGACTATGCCGGGCTGACCGCATCCCTCCCTGTCAAATGTTTTAAGGAAACCATATGTGTCAACATATGTTAATATATCTATTATTTTGTTAATATTAGTATATTTTTCTATACTTATGCAATAAATCCCTAACTTTGCAAAACCATTATAATACCTAATCATCAGAACAATGGAAAAAATTTACAAAACCATCTTGTCGGCAGCCATAATGGCGCTGGCAACGACAACTA
>USHH01000208.1 GCA_900554345.1 uncultured Bacteroidales bacterium
CGAGGGGCGACCACCTGCCGTCGCAGTAGGTGAGGGCCGTCAGGGTATGCGGCTGAGAGGGCTTCAGCTGCGGATTGAGGTATTCGAGCGTGGTCGAGGGGTCGAGGCGGAGGCCGTCGCGTCCGTCGATCCTCACGGGGGTGACGCGCCCCGAGAGGAGGCGGAAGGCTCCGGCGAGCTGGCCGCCGCGGTTGAGCCACTCGCGGCCGTCCCAGGCGGAGCCATAGCTGCGGACAGGAGGTCTCGGCGTCGGCGAACACCTTCACGTTCCAGAGCGCTCCCGGAAATCCGGCCTTCTCGCCGCCGGTGAACGTGATCCTCACGTAGCGGGCCTCGGTGTCGCCGAAATCGGTCATCGGGCTTCCGGCGAGGCGGTTGTCGCGCTTGTCGGCGTATAGCCGCCAGTCGCGTCCGTCGGTCGAGGTCTCGATCATATACTGATAGAACTGGGTGCCGTATTCCCACTGGGTCCATACGCTGCCGATCCTCTCCTTCTTCCCGAGGTCGATCTCCAGCCACTCCTGGCCCATGTCGGCAGGGCGCCAGAGTGTGCCGTTGTTGTCGTCGACGGCATACTCCGGGAGGAAGTCGGCGTCGTAGCTCGACGAGGCCTTCACCTTGGCTCCGAAAGCGAGATTGCGGGGGAGGGTGTTACGCTTGGCGAAGCCCGCGGGCCCGGAGTGGGTGGGGGTGATGGGGAGGATGCTGCCGTCGGGGGCGAACTCCAGGCGGTCGATGCAGAGCTGGCGGTGGAAGCCGCGGTTGCTGTGGGGATTGTCGTGGCGGTGGTAGATGATGTAGTAGTCGCCGTCTTCCTCCATCACGCTGTGGTGGCCGGGACCGTGGACGGTGCCGTCGGCGTTGGTCTCGAGGATGCAGCCCCGGTAGGTGTAGGGGCCGAGGGGCCTGTCGGAGGTGGCGTACTGCACGCGGTAGGTGTGGTCGTGGCATGAGCCGGAGGAATACATGAAATAGTAGACGCCATCCTTCTTCAGCACGAACGGGGCCTCGAAGAAATCGGTGGCCTCCGTGTTGGGGATGAGGCGCGTCTCGGTGAAGCCCTTCATGTCGGGAGTGAGGCGCCCGGCGCCGCATCCGAAGCCGTCGTAGATGCCCCAGGTGCCCCAATACATGTATATGGAGCCGTCGTCGTCGACGAAAGTCTGTCCGTCGAGGGTTATTGCATTGGTGACGAAGCGGTCGGGCACGAGCACTGCCTCGCTCTCGCCGAGGATGTTCTTCCAGGGGCCACGGGGTGTCTCGGAGGAGCCCACGTGGATCTGGCAGGGCTGGCAGTAGACATAGTAGTATAGGCCGTCGTTGGCGTTGCGCATCACGTCGGGGGCCCATATCCAGTGGCTGTCGGGCCAGTTCATCGGCATGAGGGTCCAGTTGACGAGGTCCTTGCTCTGCCAGAGCTGCGCGGGGCCGAAGCCGGCTCCGCTGCCGTCGGTGGTGGCATAGATGTAATAGGTGTCGCCGAATTTCCTGATCGTGGGGTCGGCGAAATAACCGGGAATCACTGGGTTGAGCGCCCCCGGGGCGTTGAAGGCCACATCGGCCGCGGCGTCGGGCGCGAACGCCGAAGCCGCGGCTGCGAGGGCAAGAAGGAGTCTTTTCATGATGGTCGGGATGATGGTGTGGATTTAGAAAAACACGTGCGGCTTACCGCGCTTCGGGAGAGAGCGTCAGCACGAAGCCGCCGCCTGAAGCCATCCTGACGGGGAGCTTTGTCGTGGGGCTGACGGTGACGGTCTCGATCACATAGTCGTCGGCCTCCTTGTCGGCGTTGACGCCGTCGCGCATCAGCGCTCCCTGCCAGCGGCTTCCCTCGGGGAGGAACGAGAAGTCGAGCAGATAGTCGCGCCCCTCCCAGTCGGTGAGGCCGGCTATATATATGTTGCCGTCCTTCACGCGTTTGCTCACGATGTAGCGTCCCATCTCGCCGTCGAGGATCTCCGAGGAGTCGAAGGTCTCGGGGATGGGCACGATATAGTCGACCCAGTCGCGGTTTTTCTCATAGAGGGAGGGGGAGTCGCAGAGCATCGTGAAGGGGGAGTCGAAGACCACGTAGGTGGCTCCCTGGTGTGCGCGGGTGCCCTGACTCATGGGGTTGTAGTAGACAGGCTTCCAGTCGGCTTTCGAGGCGTTGCGCATGGCGCCGGGAGTGTAGTCGACAGGGCCGCACATGCCGCGCAGATATGGGAAAGTTACATCATAGCGGGGCATGTCGACCTTCCCGGGGTCGCTCCATTTCATCTCTTCCATGCCGAAGACGGCCTCGAAATTGATGATGTTGGGATAAGTGCGGTTGAGACCGGTCGGCTTGTAGAATCCGTGGTAGTCGAGCAGGAGGTTGTGGCGCGCCGCCGCCTCGGCGATGCGGTAGGCCATCTCCACGGCCTGCTGGTCGTCGCGGTCGAGGAAGTCTACCTTGAAACCCCTGACGCCCATGGCGGAATACTTGCCGCAAGCCTTCTCGAGCTGGGAGTCGAGCACATTGAAGACCGTCCAGAGCACGATGCCGACATTGCGCTCACGGCCGTAGGCTATGAGCTCCCCGAGGTCGATCTCCGGGACGGTGGTGAGCATGTCGCCTCCCGAGGGCACATACCATCCCTCGTCGAGCACCACATACTCCAGACCGTTGTCGGCCGCGAAGTCGATATACTTCTTATATGTGGCGTTGTTGATGCCGGCCTTGAAGTCGACGCCGCGCAGTCCCCAGTCGTTCCACCATTCCCAGGCCACCTTACCGGGACGGATCCAGGAGGTGTCGGCCACACGCGAGGGGGATGCGAGCGAGTAGACGAGATTTGAGAGGGGCATCTGCCGGTCGTCGGTAGTGACGGCCATGATTCGCCATGGGAAGTCGCGCTTCTTCGGGGAGCGCGCTATGTAGGGCTCGGTGTCGGTGACGTATAGCTGTCGGCGCCAGGGATAATAGTCGGTTGCCTCAGGATAGGGGGCGAACACGCCCTTCAGGGCGCCGCGCACGCTGTCGGCGGAGACGAACATGCCGGGATATGCCTCGAGGTCCGACTCCAGGAGCGTCATCTTCAGCCCGTCGCCGTAGTCGACGCATGCGGGGAGGAACGCCGGGAGGGAAGAGGCGGAGTCGGCCGGCGTCACCGTGTAGAAGTTCTGGAACGCCATCGCGAGGGGCTTCTTCGGATTGGTGGAGTGGGAGAGCCAGAGGCGCGTGTCGTCAGGCACGTCGAAATCGGCGGTCTCGGCGGCGACGGTGAAACCGGCCTTGCGGTCGGCCTTGAAGCGATAGGCCACGCCGTTGTCGTATGCCCTCAGCTCAAGTGCGAGGCCGTCGCCGAGCGGGAGGGTCACCGTGTTGTAGACATCGGTATAGGAAGGGGTGTGGTGGAAAGGGGCCTTTATCTCTTCCGTCACCCGGCGTGGCTTCGTGGCGTTGCCGAGCTTATGCCCGGCTTCCTTTCCCTGTATAGTGAGTCCGGCAGCGGCATCGACGAGATGGCGGGCCCCCCGAAGGCCGC
>USHH01000209.1 GCA_900554345.1 uncultured Bacteroidales bacterium
GCTGATGCGCTGCGTCAGCGGCAGCATCGTGGAGTGTTTTGCCTCCTCCATCACGAAAATCGACTCCACATGGCCCACCGACGGGATGCGCCCGAGCACCTCGAGCACAAACTCCCGGTAGTAGCGCATGTCGGGGGCATGGATCTTCAGCAGGTAGTCGCTCTTGCCCGCCACGTTATAGCATTCCATCACCTCCGGAATGCCCATTATGATGTCGACAAACTCACGCTTGTCGACCAGCGTCTGCTTCGACAGCTCCACGTTGACAAACACCATAAAGCCCATGTTGAGCTTCTCGGCGTCGAGCACAGCCACATATTTCTTTATATAGCCTTCGTTCTCCAGCCGTTTCACACGCTCATACACGGGGGTGGTAGAGAGGTTGACCCTGGAGGCCAGCTCCTTGGTGGTGAGCCGTGAGTTGTCCTGAAGCACTTCCAGGATCTTTCTGTCGGTGTCGTCGAGTGTTTCCATCGCTGTTGTGTCTGGGTGATATTTCCTTTTCCAACCGCAAAATTAGAAAAATCCACCATATTTTTCAATTTTTTCAGCACATATCTCCTTAAAACAATACGGGGCGTCCATGCTGTCATGGACGCCCCGCTGTTGATGGCCGTGTCGGCTTTATCGGCCGGCGCGCATTCTCTTGACGGTCTTTACGGAGCCGTCGCTGTAGACGATGCGGCATACCACGGGGCCGTTGTAGGTCTCGTCGACCCTCTGGCCCTGGAGGTTGTAGTAGGCGCGTGAGGTCTCCTCCGGCTGCATCACAGTGGATTCAACACCGGAGCCCGAGCTCGTGATCTCGCTGAAGATCTCCTTGCCTTCCTCGTTGATATACATCGACTGCACTCCGCATCCCTCGGCGGGAAGCTCGAACTGGAAGAAGATGCTGACGTAGTTCTCCGCACGGAAGATATCCCAGTTGTCATAGAGGTCCAGAGGCACGTTCACCATGTCTTCCTCTATGCCGAGATGGGAATATGCGGAGGGAGTGAAGGTGAAGAGCTCGCCGTTGAAATAGATGCGGTAATAAAGCCGGTCGGTGTCGAGCAGACCCCCGTCTATGTCGACGTTGGGAATCCTGAATCCCAATAGGCCTGCCTCGAAATAGTCGTCCCAGGGCTGCACGTCGAGGTCATAGGGCGGGGCCGGCGGTGTGTCGACATTGCGGTGCTGGTTGAAGACGGTCACACCCTCGTAGAATGTGAGCACGTAGAAGTCCTCGGGCATCGAGCAGGTCGCGTATCCGTTGCGGAGCGTCAGCTTCTGGGCCTCGGCATCGTAGTCGAACACCACTTCCTCCAGAGGAGAGCCGGTCATGATCTCGTTGTCCTCGTCGTCATATTCATACTCGATCTTCGCTCCCCAGAGATAGGAATAGTATGCGATGGATTCGTTGATGCCGAGGTAGGAGCCGGAGGGAATCGTCACTTTCCCGTCGGATATATGGCCTTTGACCCAGCTGTCCTTCACACCACGGTCCAGTCCCTGGATGTAGATGTCGTTGCCGTCGAGCGCCACATCGGTAAGCGCTGTCTCATACGGATCCTTGAAGACCCAGGTGTCTATGGCCGCGCCGGCGGGAGGGGTGACGCCGTTGCTTCCCTCGCGTGTGGTGAGCTTGATGTCGTATTCGCCGAAGCCTCTCCACGAGTAGCCCATCTCTCCTGTGAGATTCCCCTGCGCATCGGCAAGCTCGCCGTAGTTGGCGAGGCCGAGGAGTATCTCGGGGTCGGCGGCCTCATAGCCGTTGTCGGTCTTCTTCAGCACATACTTCATGTCGTCGGTTGCCACGTATGTGGCCATCCCCGACTCATCCACCACCTGTTTCATGGGAAGGATGTAGAAGTTGATCCATACCTCGTTCCAGTCGTCGTATTCATCATAGATGAACTGCGGCCCCTCGATCACGATCGAGCCGTCGGCGTCGTAGCTTCCTTTCAGCCAGCTCAGCATGGTGAAGTCGGCAAGCGGGTTGGAGAAATAGAGCGTGCCGTCTTCCGCCTTGATCTGGCGCATAAGCGACCCCTTGATCTCGTTGCGGTGTACACCCTCCCAGTCGTAGGCGAACTCCATGCAGTTGCGGCTGAGATAGGTGAGCTCGCCCTCGGGCGGATAAAAGATGATCTCGTCGTCGGCGTTGGGCGGGGTCACTTCCCTGCACACCTTCTTGAGAGGTGCGAACTCCTGCGGCACCGCCATGGCTGAAAGCGCAAGGGATGCCATTGTCGTCAAAAGTAATGCTTTTGTCATGTTTAGGTTGTTTAACGTTGCTTTATGTCATGCCCCCCCCAAGTTGGTGTCATTTTGACAGTCTCGGGGAGGGCGGCATGAAGGAATGTCAATGCAAATATAGTGTTTTTTTTAATTCTGGTGCAAAAAAATTCCATTATTCCGACATATTGTGTGAAAATCCAGATATATCAGATATAATGGATGAGACCTGCATGAAAAAGAAAAACGGAGACTCTGGAATCAGGGTCTCCGTAGCTCAACCTACAGTATACTCTTGCGAATAGAGGAACTTTATTTGTATGAGAATCTGATGTCGCGGCGGATGTCGGTCGAGGAGGAGCCGATCAGGGTCTTGAACTTCCCGGGCTCGGCCACCCACGAGTGGCTCTTCTCGTCGAAATATTTCAGGTCGTCGGGCGTGATTGTGAAGGTGACCTCCTCGGTCTGTCCGGGCTGTAGGCTGACCTTCCGGAAGCCCTTCAGCTCCTTGAGCGGGCGGAGCACGCTCGCCTTCTCGTCCTGGATGTAGAGCTGCACTGTCTCCTTACCCTCCGTGTCGCCGGTGTTGGTCACTGGCACTGTCACGGTGATGGTGCCGTCGGCCGTCATCTCGCTGGCCGACGCTGTGGCCTTACCGTAGTCGAAGGTGGTGTAGCTGAGGCCGTAGCCGAAGGGGAAGAGGGCGGGTATGCCCTTGGTGTCGTGCCAGCGGTAGCCCACGAGGATATCCTCGAGATACTTCTGGCGGGGAGCGTTGCCGGCGCTCACGTCGGCGCCCTTGAAGTCGACCGATGTGTCGGGAGCCTCACCCTCGACGCCGGGATACGAAACCTCTCCGAAATGATGGGCGCCGTTGTCCTCCAGCCGCTTCGGGAACGAGAACGGCAGCTTGCCGCTGGGGTTCACCTCTCCCGAGAGCACGGCCGCCATCGATGGGCCGATCATAGTGCCCAGATACCAGCTCTGCACCACCGCCCGCACCCTGTCGAGCCAGGGCATCGCGTAGGCGTTGCCGCTCACATTGGCCACTATCACGTTGGGATTCACGGCAGCGAGGCCCTCGATCAGCGAGTCCTGGCCCCACGGCAGGTTGTATTCCCTCCGGTCGGTCGACTCGCAGTCCTGATAGGCGTTCTTGTTGAGGCCGCCGATATATATCACGATGTCGGCGTCCTTGGCCTTGGCTATGGCCTCGGCGCGCAGCGAGTCGAGAGTGGCCTGCGGTATGGTGTCCTCGGCGTCATACATCGGACGCCCCGTGAGGTA
>USHH01000210.1 GCA_900554345.1 uncultured Bacteroidales bacterium
TCATCACGCTTCCTTTTTTCATGCGTTTCCGTCAATAGAAGAGGCTTGCTATATGGAACGTTATAAAGGAGGCGATCCATGCGAGCGCCGTGTTGTAGACGATTGAGAATGCTCCGTATTTCCAGCTTCCGGTCTCCCTGATGATGGCCGTGATCGAGGCTATGCACGGGAAATAGAGCAACACGAAGACAAGGAATGCAAGGGCAGAGGCATGGGTGAACGGCGCCTCGCCCGTGATTTTCGACGGGGCCTTGAGTCTCTCCGACAGCAGCGCCGCGTCATCGTCGCCCACATAAAGCACCCCGAGTGTAGACACCACCACCTCCTTGGCGGCGCATCCTGCAAGCAGCGAGCAGCTCACCTGCCAGCCGAAGCGCATCGGCTCCATCACGGGATCGAGGGCCCTGCCTATGTAGCCGAGAATGGAATGCTGCTGCTGATATTCGTTGAGCACGAGATTGTCGATGGCCTCCTGGCCTTCGGCCACTGTAGCCGCAGGCATGTCGGCCACCGCTTCTGTGCGGAATGTCTCAGGCACCTGGGCCGCATCGTAGCGGGGAAAGTAGGAGAGGGCCCAGATGATGATCGAGGCCACGAGAATCAGACCGCCCATCTTCTTGAGGTATTGCTCGGCCTTGGTCCACATGTTGCGTACGGTGGCCTTGGCCGTCGGTATGCGGTAGGGAGGAAGCTCCATCACGAATGGTGTCTCGTCTTCCTTAAACCAGAATTTACGCAGCAGACGCGAGGTGAGCACCGCCGCCAGGATGCCGAGAAGATAGAGCCCTACGAAAATCCACGCTCCATGCTCCGGGAAGAAGGCGCCCACGAGCAGCACGTAGATCGGTATCCTCGCCGAGCAGCTCATGAATGGATTGATGAGCACGGTGATGATGCGGCTCGAGGTGCTCTCGATGATGCGGGTAGACATGATGGCCGGCACGTTGCAGCCGAAGCCCATCACGAGCGGGATAAACGACTTGCCGTGGAGGCCCATCTTGTGCATGAGCTTGTCCATGATGAAGGCCACGCGGGCCATATAGCCTGAATCTTCCATAAAGGAGATGAAGGCATAGAGGATGAGGATGTTGGGAAGAAAGACTATCACGCCGCCTACGCCACCTATCACTCCATCGAGCAGAAGGTCCTTGAAAGGCCCTTCAGGCATCCAGCGCCCTATGATGGTCGATATCCAGCTCACCAGCGACTCAATCCACTCCATAGGGTAGGAGCCTATCTGGAACGTGGCCCAGAACATCAGCCACATGATGAGAAGGAATATCGGGAAGCCGAAGAGCTTGTTGGTGACGAAGGCGTCGATGATCTTGGTGGTCTTCTCCTCGTTGTGCCTGCCGGGATTGTATGTCTCGGCGAGCGCGCCCTGGATGAATCCGTATTTCTCAGATGAAATCACCGACACCACGTCCTCGCCGGTGTCTTTCTCTATCTTCTCCGACCATTTGTCGCGAAGAGCTATCCACTCGTGGTAGTTGTCGAAATCGCTGAGCATGCGCTCCATCTCGGGGTCGCCCTCAAGGAGCTTGATGGCGAGATAGCGGGGAGAGAATCTCGGCGTGAGCTTGGGGTCGGCCTTCATGGCGCCGTTGATGGCCGTGATCGCCTGCTCGATGTCGGGACGCAGCTGCACATGGATGTGGCGTGTGTCCGGATTCTTCATCTCGTAGACCTGTATCACGGTGTCGAGAAGCTTGTTGACCCCCCATCCCGTGGAGGCTATCGTCGGCACCATCGGCACTCCGAGCATCTTGCCGAGGTGCTCGTGGTCGAGTGTGGCATGGCTTTTCTCGAGCTCGTCATACATGTTGAGGCATATCACCATGCTGCGGTTCATGTCGATGAGCTCTGTGGTGAGGTAGAGGTTTCGCTCAAGGTTCGATGCCACGACGGTGTTGATGATCACGTCGGGCATCTCCTCCCGGAGGTAACGCATCACGTAGAGTTCCTCGGGGGAATAGGCCGAGAGGGAATATGTGCCGGGAAGGTCTACGATGTTGAGGCGATAGCCCTTATAATGGAGCACACCCTCCTTTGCCCCCACAGTGACACCGGCATAGTTGCCCACACGCTCATGGGCGCCCGACACCATGTTGAAGAGCGACGTCTTTCCGCAGTTGGGGTTGCCTATCAGTGCGATGTTGATTATCTTGTCTTTCCTTATGCTTGAGGAGTCGGAATCCTCCCGGGGAGCCTGTTCCTCTATCTCGTCGTGGCGACGCCATTCGTCGAGCGGCGATATCTCGATCAGATTGGCTTCCGCCCGTCTCAGCGACACCTCGTAGTCGAGCAGACTGTATTTCACAGGGTCCTGAAGGGGAGCGTTGAGTATCGTCTTGACCTCCCTTCCCTTCACGAAGCCCATCTCCATCACTCTCTTGCGGAATGCTCCGTGGCCCAGTATCTTTGTTATCACGCCGGTCTCGCCGGGTTGCAGTTCTGAAAGTCTCATGTAGTAGAATCTTCTGACCGGAGCTTTGTGTATTTATCGCTCCAATCCTAATGCAAAATTAACTCTTTTTCTCCTCATATCCATTCCCGATACATCCTTTTAATTAAAAAATACCCTCTAGAGATTAGTATAATTGGCTAACTTTGCACATAAAACCGATAATATGGCAAATATCGAAGGCCTTTACGTGCATGTGCCTTATTGCAGGCGCAAGTGTATTTACTGTGATTTCTACGCGGCCGGCGTCCGTCAGGCCCGGTGGGACGCGTTTGTAGCCGCGCTTCTGGGCGAGATGGGCCGGCGTCGCGTAGAGCTGTCTTCCCAATCGCCCTATACCATATATATAGGAGGCGGCACTCCGTCGCTTATGCCCGGCGGGCATTTCCGCCGGCTTTCCGCCGGCCTTATGGCGGCCATGGGGTCGGTGCCGGTGGAGTTTACCATCGAGGCCAATCCCGAGGATCTCACGGAAGCCAATCTCGAATGCTGGCGAGAATGCGGTGTCGACCGTCTGAGTGTCGGCGTACAGACTCTCGACAATACCTTGCTTACGACTCTGGGCCGTCTTCATGACGCGGAGTGTGCCATTGATGGAGTTTCGATGGCTTCCCGGTATTTCGACAATATCTCGGTCGACCTCATGTTCGGACTTCCAGGTCAGTCGATTCAGCGGCTGCTGGGCGATGTGGAGGCAATGGCGGCTCTGCGTCCGAAGCACATATCAGCCTATTCGCTGATGTATGAGGAGCGCACGGCACTGACATGTCTTCGCGACGAGCACAGGATGGCGGAGTGTGACGACGTAGACGTTGTGGAGATGTTTCTCGTCATGAAGGATACACTTGCGATGGCAGGATATCGGAGATACGAGACATCGAATTATGCTATGCCTGGATATGAGTCTGTCCACAACACCGGATACTGGTTAGGACGACGCTATCTTGGCCTGGGCCCTGCGGCCCATAGCTACGACGGCTT
>USHH01000211.1 GCA_900554345.1 uncultured Bacteroidales bacterium
AGGGTCTCGGTTGCCCGGGCCATTTGCCGGGCGCGCGCCGCGCCTCGCGCACGGCCGAGATATGGATCATCGTCTCGATAGTGCTCGGCGTGATCTCGGCGGTGGCCTATATCCCGCTGATGCTCATCTCATGACGGCCGGGCGGTGGCGCCCCCGCCATGTCGTGTCCCTTGGCGCCGTCGTGGCCGTAGCCGTAGTCTACTTCCTCTTCGACCCGCTGGAGAGCCCGTATATGCCGCAGTGCCTCTTCAGGCGCCTCACAGGCCTCTCCTGTCCGGGCTGCGGCAGCCAGCGTGTGCTCCACGCCCTGCTCCACGGCGACCTCGCGGGAGCCTTCCGCGCCAACGCACTCCTCGTAGCGGCCATCCCGGCGCTCGCCTGGCTCGTCTGGCTCGAGACGCAGCGGCTGCGGCGTCCGGGGCTCTACATGCGCGTCTACTCGGTGGCTACGACAGTCATCGCGGGCGTCATTCTCATTTTATGGTGGGTGATAAGGAATATTTTTGGCATTTAGGGGCTTTTGTAGTAATTTTGCATAAAATCATCATATAATCCCCGTAAGGGAGCGAATGCCTATGTTTTCCATAGATTTCTATAACGTCGTGCTTGCGGTCATGACTGTGCTCGCGGTGATTGTGGCGATAGCGCTGAGGAAAATCAACGCCGGCTACGGCATGATGTATTCGGGCCGGTGGGGCCCCTCGGTAGGCAACCGCCTCGGATGGGTGCTCATGGAGAGTCCCGTCTTCATCGCCATGCTCCTCTTCTGGCTCCTCAGTCCCCGCCGCTGCGAGCCGGCGCTGATCGTCATGGCCTCCCTCTTCGAGCTCCACTATCTGCAGCGCAGCTTCATCTTCCCGCTGCTGATGCGCGGCCGCAACAGGATGCCGCTGGCCATCGTCTCGATGGGCGTGGCGTTCAACCTCATCAAAGCATACATGATCGGCGGCTGGCTCTTCTACGTCTCGCCCGCCGACGCCTATCCCGTGGAGTGGCTGGCCGACCCGCGATTCATCGCAGGGACAATCGTCTTTTTCACCGGCATGGGCATCAACCTCCATAGCGACAACGTGATACGCCATCTGCGCAAGCCGGGCGACACGCGCCACCACATCCCCATGAAAGGGATGTACAGATATGTCACCTCCGCCAACTATTTCGGCGAGTTTGTGGAATGGACGGGATACGCCATCCTCACCTGGAGCCTCGGAGGCGCCGTCTTCGCGCTCTGGACCTTCGCCAACCTCGCCCCGAGGGCCGTGGCAATCCACAGGCGATACTGCAGCGAGTTCGGAGAGAGCTACACCTCCCTCCGGCGCCGATACATACTGCCTTTCATCTACTGACACCCTGACTCATGACCAACAACCTTTTCACTCCGGCCAGGATAGGCCCCGTGGAGCTCCGCAACCGCACCATCCGCTCCGCGGCCTTCGAGGGTATGGGCAAGGACAACAATCCCACACCCATGCTCCACGACTACCACGTCAGCGTGGCCCGCGGCGGCGTCGGCATGACGACGCTCGCATACGCAGGCATCAACCGCTCGGCCCTCTCTTTCGACACCCAGCTCTGGCTACGCCCCGAGATCGTGAGCCCCCTGCGACAGATCACCGACGACGTGCATGCCCAGGGAGCAAAGGCCTCGATCCAGATCGGCCACTGCGGCAACATGACCCACATCAAGACCGCCGGCGGCATCCCCGTGGGAGCCAGCGGCGGCTTCAACCTCTATTCCCCGACCATCGTCAGGGCGCTGCGCCCCGACGAGATCAGGCAGATGGCCCGCGACTTCGGCACCGCCGTCTCCCTCGCCCGCGACGCCGGCTTCGACTGCGTGGAGGTACACGCCGGCCACGGCTACCTCATATCCCAGTTCCTCTCCCCCTTCACCAACCACCGCCGCGACGACTTCGGCGGCCCGCTCGACAACCGCATGCGGCTGCTCCGCATGGGGATGGAGGAGGTGATGCGCGCGGCCGGCCAGGATATGGGCGTGATCGTGAAGACCAACATGCGCGACGGCTTCAAGGGGGGACTCGACATCGACGACTGCCTCACGGTGGCCCGCGAGATAGAGAGCCTCGGCGCCCACGCCATCGTGCTCTCCGGAGGATTCGTCAGCAAGGCCCCGATGTATGTGATGAGGGGAAGGATGCCGATCTACTCCATGACCTATTACATGAAGCAGTGGTGGCTGAAATACGGAGTGAGGATGTTCGGAGGCATGATGATTCCCTACGAACCCTTCCGTCCGCTCTATTTCCTCGACGACGCGCGGGTGTTCCGCCGCGAGCTGAAGCTGCCGCTCGTATATGTGGGTGGCGTCACCAGCCGCCGCGACGCCGACAGGCTCGTCGACGAGGAGGGTTTCGAGTTCATCCAGATGGGGCGCGCGCTGCTCAACGACCCGGAGTTTGTCAACCACATGCGCGATGACGCCGACTGCGTCAACGGCTGCGAGCATATCAACTACTGCATAGCGAGGATGTATTCGCGGGAGATGGCCTGCCACCAGCATCTCGACAATCTCCCCAAGGGCATCTGCCGCGAGATCGACAGGATAAGACGCGAGAATGGGAAAGCGAGATGATCTGAAGGGCACCGTGGCCCTCGTCACCGGCGCCTGCTCCGGCATCGGCCTGGAGTTCTGCCGCCGCCTCGCCGAGCGGGGCGCCGACATAGTGATGGTCTCCAACCGCGACCGTGAGCTCCGCGAGGCGGCCGCCGGCGTCGCGGAGAAATGGGGAGTGAGGACGTGGCCCCTCGCGATCGACCTCTGCCGCCCCGACGCCGCCGGGGCGATCACGGCGAAGGTGGATGAATCGGGGCTCGACGTGTCCATGCTCATCAACGACGCCGGCATCTTCTCCTTCGCCCCGGTAACGGAAACACCTCAGAGGAAGGTCGACTGCTTCATCGACCTCCACGTGCGCGCCGTCACCTCGCTGACGACGACGTTCGCGCGTCGGTTCGTGGCCCGCGGCGGCGGACGCATCCTCAATATGTCGTCGATGTCGTGCTGGACCCCCATGCCGGGCATCGCGCTCTACGCGGCCACCAAGGCCTACATCAGGGTCTTCTCTCGCGCCATGGCCTACGAGCTGGCCGACTCCGGCGTGACTCTCACCGTGGCGTGTCCCGGTGGCATCGCCACCGACCTCTTCGGCCTTCCCGAAAACCTCAAGCGCCTCGCCGTCTCGATCGGCGCCCTCCAGACGCCGGAACAGTTCACACGCAAGGCGCTGCGCCGCATGCTGAAAGGGAAGCGCCAGTATGTCAACGGGCTGCTCAACCGCATAGGCATCGTGGCGGTGGGGATGGCTCCGACCCCGCTGCGCATGGCCGTGAAGCGACGCATGCTCGACCGCGGCATCCGCCGCTGACCGAGATCTAACGGCTCGCTTTCCAGGCGGTGATGTTGCGGGTCTCGGTG
>USHH01000212.1 GCA_900554345.1 uncultured Bacteroidales bacterium
CATGTCGAGGACTCGCAGGCATACCTCAAGCTCGACCTCCGATACGCGCCGGGAGAGAAATTCATCCAGGGGCGCACCAACCGCGCTCCCCTCAACCTCGACAGCTGGGTTTTCCAGCTCTCCCACGAGATCGGGCCTTCGGGCTTCGCCGGCTCCGACTTCGCCATCAACCGCACGGAAGTCTCCGTGAGGAAAAGGCTATGGTTTTCCGCTTTCGGCTACACCGACATAATGCTCAAGGGGGGCATGATATGGAACACGGTTCCCTTCCCGGCCCTCCTCTGGCCCAACGCCAACCTCTCCTACACCATCCAGCCCGAGAGCTTCTCGCTCATGAACGCCATGGAGTTTGCCAACGACAGGTATCTTTCCTGGGACTTCACCTATTTCGGCAACGGCATACTCTTCAACCGCATCCCCGGCATCAGGAAGCTGAAGATGCGCGAGGTGGTCACCTTCAACGGGCTGATGGGCGGCCTCAGCCGCCGCAACAATCCCGCCTATAATCCAAGCATATACTCTTTCCCGGAGGCTGCCGAGGCATCGGTGATGAAGTCGACTCCATATATGGAGATCGGATGCGGCCTCGACAACATCCTCACTTTCCTCCGCATCGACTACGTGTGGCGCCTCACCTACCGCGACAAGCCGGGCATCGACCGCAGCGGACTGCGCGTCTCACTCCATTTCTCCTTCTGATCCTACATCTCCCTCCGGTCTCCTCCCGTGGGCGGCAGGTATATATATAAGTAAAACACCGGCTTGCGTCGGCGTCTTACTGTGCGGCTTTGCCGCCGCAAATAAACTAAAGCGATTTTGTAAACCTAACACATAAAAAATCACTGCCTCACGCAGTTTTTCCTATCCTAACATTTTTACCTTAAGGAATAACTTGCTTTTAGGTGGGAGGGGAGATTATATTGAAGGGGAACATGATTATTCATCTATAGTCCTGAAGACGCTTGCGCAGACGCTTGCGGGCGAAGAAGATGCGGCTCTTGATCGTGCCGAGCGGAAGGTTCATCTTCTCGGCGATCTCGTTGTATTTGTAGCCGGCCACATACATGTTGAACGGTATGCGGTAGTCATCTGTAAATTCATCAAGCACGCTCGAGATCTCCTTCACGGCATACGAGCCCTCCGGGGTCGACAGTCCCGACTCCTGCGAGATGTTGAGGTGATACAGGTCTTCCGTCTGGTCGATCACTGTAGCCTTGCGCACTGTCTGCCGGTAGTTGTTGATGAAGATATTGCGCATTATCGTGAAAATCCAACCTTTGAAATTCACATTATCCACATACTTCTCTTCATTGTCGAGCGCCTTCAGGGTCGTGTCCTGAAGCAGATCCTGCGCCTCCTCGCGATTGGTGGTGAGCTGGTAGGCGAAGTTTAACAGGTTGCCCTGCAACCCGAGAAGCCTTTGTTTGAATGTGTCGTTAGCTTTCATGTTATTGCGTTCTTTTAACTGATATACCATATAACACCACCTATTCCCAAAATGTCTTTGAATTTTTTAATTTTTTATTCTTAACTTTGCAAAGCAATTGAGAGAAAAAACTTTAGCATATAAATAAATGCGATTCGACCAGCTACTTAACAACGATGATCTCCTCGATGCCCTCTGGGACATGCATTTCGATGAGGCGACTCCTATCCAGGAGGCCGCCATACCTCCGGTGCTCGAGGGGAGAGACCTCCTTGCCGTGGCCCAGACCGGCACCGGCAAGACTGCCGCCTATCTTCTTCCCATTATTGAAAAACTTGTCGACGAGGGCTATCCGCAGGATGCCGTCAACTGCGTGGTGATGGCTCCCACTCGCGAGCTCGCACAGCAGATCGACAACCAGATGCAGGGTTTCGCCTACTTCATGCCGGTCAGCGGCATGGCGATCTACGGAGGCACCGACGGCTACACCTACGACCAGCAGCGCCGCGGCCTCAAGGCGGGCGCAGACGTGGTGGTGGCCACACCCGGACGCCTCCTCGCCCATCTCAGCATGGGGTATGTCGACCTCTCCAAGGTGTCGTTCTTCGTGCTCGACGAGGCCGACCGTATGCTCGACATGGGATTCTTCGACGACATCATGCAGATCGTGGCCCGTCTTCCCAAGGAGCGCCAGACTCTTCTCTTCTCCGCTACGATGCCCCCCAAGATCCAGCAGATGGCAGCCCAGATACTCCGCGACCCCGTGGAGGTGAAGCTCGCCGTCTCCAAGCCTGCCGACAGAATCCACCAGATGGCTTATGTCTGCTATGAGACACAGAAGCTCCCGATCCTCCGCCAGATCTTCGAGAAGAATCCTCCCCGAAGGGTGGTGGTCTTCTCCTCCTCGAAGCTCAAGGTGAAGGAGCTCGCCAGGGCTCTCCGCAAGATGGGCATCAATGTGGCCGAGATGCACTCCGACCTCGACCAGACGCAACGCGACGAGGTGATGCTCCGCTTCAAGGCCGGTAAGGTGAAGGTGGTGGTGGCAACCGACATCCTCGCCCGCGGCATCGACATCAACGACATCGACACGGTGATCAATTACGATGTGCCAAGGGAAGGGGAGGACTATGTACACCGTATCGGGCGCACCGCCCGCGCGGAGAAGGCCGGTGAGGCCATAACCTTCGTCAGCGAGAAAGACGTGAGGAAATTCAAGGAGATAGAACGCTTCCTCGAGGCCGAGGTGGAGAAGATGCCCGTCGACCCCGTTTTCGGCGACACTCCCTCCTACAGTGGGGGCGCCGGCTCCGGCGACCGGCGCAAGAGCGGCGGCCGTGGCAGAAAGAGAGGCTCCTCCCGAAGTAAGGGCGGAGCCGACAAGACCGACAGTAAGTCGGAAGACACCAGGCCGGAGAGGAGACGGGCCAAGCCTGCTAAGCCAGAGACACAGCCCGATGGCGCGAAGACTGAGACTCAGCCGGCCGCAGCAGCCGACGCTCCGAAAAACGATGCGCCGGCTTCCGGAAAATCACGGCGCCGGCGCAGAAGAAGACATGCCCCGAAAAAGGAAGGTGCCGCTCCTACTCCTTCGGCAGAAGAGCAAAGCTGAGCACTTCCTCTATCTTGTCTACGTAATGGAATGTGAGCCCCTCGAGATAGCGGGGCTCTATTTCTTCTATATCCTTGCGGTTGAGCGTGCTCAGCATCACGTCGGTGATGCCCGCGCGTTTGGCCGCCAGTATTTTCTCCTTGATGCCTCCGACGGGAAGCACCTTGCCGCGCAGGGTGATCTCTCCGGTCATCGCCAGGCGCCCGCGCACCTTACGTCCCGTGAACGACGAGGCCAGTGAGGTGGCTATCGTGATGCCGGCCGACGGGCCGTCTTTCGGAATGGCGCCTTCGGGCACGTGGATGTTGAGGTCGTACTTCTCGAATTTCTCGGGATCGATACCCAGTTCCGTACAATGTGCTTTGACCCATT
>USHH01000213.1 GCA_900554345.1 uncultured Bacteroidales bacterium
GCGGCGTGCCGCTTTCCGTTTTGCGGTTGCAAAGTTACTGCCGTTTTCGCCGCTGTGCAAGCCCTCAATGCATTTTTTCGCGAAATTTCCGTTTTTATCCCGCCATTTCGTTGATTACCAATCAAATCAATAAATGTTAAAATATCTTTCGTTTAGTTAAGACGAGAACTTTCCGGCGCCGTTTTTTGTTTCATACTTTGATGCGGAGGCAAGTTTTTTTGTCGACATCGCGCAAATAAAACTAATACGGCGCCCTTTTCGGGGCGCCGCATTTATTTTATTGCTGATTTATTCAGAGGGTGAAGGAGGCGGTGAGGCCGATTACCGGCTGATCCAACGCATCGGTCATGGTCGAGGGTGCCAGCTGGAGGTCGTGTTTCTGGGCCCAGGGGGTAGTAAAGATCAAGGCGCTTCCTGCACCTATCGCCGCTCCAGCCACTGTGTCCCACCAATGGTGCTTCTTCGAATACACCCTTCCCCATGCTATATATGTACCTACTATATATGCAGGCACACCGAACTTCCAGCCATAGCGGCGCTGAAGAAAGGTTGCCGTGGCGAAACCCACCGCGGTATGCCCTGAGGGAAAAGAATGGTTGTTGCTGTAATCCGGACGGTCTTCCTTGACAGTATATTTAAGCAGCAATGTAGCCGCCGCCGTGACTGCACCGGTGAGCGCACCCTGCTTCAACCCTTCCCAATCCTTCTCTATGAGCACGCCGGCAAGTGTCGCTACGGGCAAAGCGATGGCCGCGACATCGGTAGTGACAGCCACAGCCTTGCGGCTGCCATGGATCTCGATTTGCTCGTGCTTCTCACCATAGACAGGCACAGCCAGCGGCGGGAAGACGAGCAATATTATCAATATTATATTTTTTATCGACATATCAATGAGTGGGAAGATTGGAGTCAGTCATCCAGATCATACGACAGCGAATATTGGTCGACATATAGAGTGGCCCCTGTCCCGCCTGTAAAGAAGTCACCGTATTTCGACGCTGCCGAAGTGATCTGGATATAGGAAGGCACCTTAGAAGTGGACCGATAATCGAGCCTGATCTCGAATTCCTGCCAGCCATCCGAGTCATCGCCGCTCACGAGCTCACCGTATGCAATGACATAAGGAGCGTTCTTGTCGAATAGATGACGGTTTTTCGGATTCGTGCGGATCTCGTAGGGAGCGGTCCAGTCGGTGAGCGCTACATATATATGGCATGAGTCGGGGCGACCCTTTAAGTAGTCGTATTCCGACGAAGCGTAATCGATCGGCGCTGTAGTGTATTTATAATATCCGCGAAGCTTAGTAGGGCGCACAGGCCATGGGCGTCCGAAAGCGAGGATGCCGTTTGTGCCGTCGACAGCCACAAACTCACCGGTATAAATAGATCCGGCAGCGAGCTTGCCGATACCGAACAGACCCACAAAACGCGTGGCAAGACATGCCGAGAGCCCTTGTCCGCCTGGAGTGTCGTCGGAAGGAGTGACATTGCTCTGGCCGAGTGTCGAGGCGCCCTTGTTGCCGGTGTCCCAGAAGCGCGTGCCGTCCTGATTCCAGGGATTCCAGCACTTGCCGTCCTGCCACCACTGCTCGAAATCGCCGTCGGGGAGCACCTGCGTAGCCTGCGTGGTGACATGAATCTCATTGCCTGCGAGAGAACCCTTCACGGCTCTCACTACATATTCCGTGAGGGGCAACAGATGGGGTATATAGCAGGAGAAATCGCCTGAATTATCGGAGATATAACGCGACGGCACATCGGTCCAGACATTGGAATCAGCGAGCCGGTACTGGAAACCATTGTCAACACCGGCCTCCGCACGGCCATAGACCCACACCACGCAGCTCCAGGCGTCGGCCTGAACGGTCTCGACAGGCATAGTTGCCACTTCGGCCGAAATGGTCCACGTCTCGGAAACGCCGTAACGCGTGACCACCACCTCCATGGGCGACGACAGGTCGATGACTCCGGGCTTAAGGTCGGGCACCATCGCAGTGATACCCTCCGGACCCAGACGCACCGACGTGAGCTGAAGTCGAGACAGGTCGGCAGACTGCGGCATCATCACCGTGATACGGCATTGCTCCGGATCTATCGCCGACTCACCGATCTGCCCATCTACCACAAACCACCGCTTGATATCCTGCACGGCGGAGATAGTCCACTGATAATCCTGATATCTGGAGAGGGTGACCGTAATCGGAGAATTCAGGTCAAAGCTCCCGGAGAGGAGGTCGGGGTCGGATTTACATTCCGGGGTCAGCTCATATACGTCAAACCTTACATTATGGATGTCCACTGTCTCCTCGAGATATATCGTGACACTGGAATCGACTGAATCAATAAGAGCGGGTTGCGACTGACCGACAGCCTCGATGGCGAGGATCCGCTGGACTATGCGTGCATAGGGAAGATCATTGTGTATGCATCCCCACAACAACACGGCAAGAAATGCCGGACAAGCAAGTCTGAGCCTGCGGCTGATACTACTATACATGAAGCGCAATGCCAAGGGCGATATTGAAAATGTTAAACCTGAAATTGGCACCCGAAGTGACGCGGCTGCCCGCCTTCACTCCGTCGACGGTCTGTTTCTCGCTCCTTATCTTGAAGCCGAACACGCCAAACGAGACATTGAAACTGAAATTCTTCATAAGGAAGACACAGACACCGGGCGAGAAATTGAGGGCCGCCGTCGAATAGGTGGTATGGGTGAGACGCGACACGCCGTCATATTTACGCTGGAAATCCGAATTGCCCGAAGAGAACGCCAGCTCCACCTCGTTGAAGACGCCGAAGCGGCCCCGTCGCGACAGACCGAAATACTGATTGAGCGTGATGGCCGCCGTATAGCTCTCGTTGCGATACATAACGTCGCTGAGATCGAAATTCATGTCGTCGTCGATATCGACCTTCAGCGAGCCGAGACTTCCCTTGCCCGATGTATAGCTGAGGCGCAGACCTACAGAGAGGTTGTTTTTTACGAAATAGCTCATATACGGCCGTATAGAGAAGACGTGTCCGGTGAAGTCAAAATCTGAAATCACATCGAAGACCTCAAGGTCGGACGAGCTGAACTCACCGTAGGAGGCCGTGAGGCCGAAGCTCCACTGCCCCTTGGGAATGAAGAGGAAATTGAAGAGCCCGCGGTCGTAGCGGCCGTAGTTCTTGCTCTTCAACACCATCGGCACCGTGTCGCCCTTGAAGACCACACGCTCCGTCATGTCGATCCGGGTGTCGTCGAAGACCACCTTCCTATGACCGCGCAGAAGATTCTCAACATCACCGCGCAGAGAGTCGGGCACCCACATCAGACTGCCCCCCGATATGGAATCGACAGAGGGCCTCGCCAGCGTATCGGCAGGGGGGGGCGGGGGGGTTGGCTCTCACTCCACCACAAGCAAT
>USHH01000214.1 GCA_900554345.1 uncultured Bacteroidales bacterium
TGAAGCAAGATTGTGCGCTGTTTTGCGTCTAATTCATTCTGTTTTTCTTCCAATGCTTTGATACTGCGTGACACTGCCGGAGGCAGCGCATGCGTATATTCCGCCAGATCAGACATCTTTACACCATGCTCGGAACTGATTTTCTTCTGCACATGGTAAATGCCGTTCATCAATACAAACTCGCCTTTGTTCAGGTGTGGAAGAATACTTCCGATATTCAGTTTTCGGAACATATGCAGTGCCTCCCACACGTTCTGCCCCATATCTTCCATCGAGTCTATGGCCTTTATCCGTTCCATATATCCGGCACAGCTGCATCTCATCTCACGCGCTGCAGAAGTATCCGCATTCTTTGTCTGTTCCTCTTTCTTATCCTTTGCATTTTCCATAACTCCCGGATAGTCCTCCTTTCCTTATGCTCCAAAACACCCCACTGCTCTTATCATTCCATATGCTCTTCAGTGAGAACGCTTTTCTCGTCCCAATATTTAACAGTGTTAACAATTAACTGTCGCTAAATATTAACACCGTTAATCATTATTGTCAACAAAAAGAGGAAGCAGCAATTCTAAAATAAATATAAAATCAGCTGATTCCTCTTTCGAATCTCATTATTCTGTTTTTCAGAACTTCTCCACCAGCATACCACTTCGATACGCCTGCAGCAGTTCTTCCAGTTCCGCAATATTCTCCCGCAATACCTTTCCGGTATCGGTATCGTTTACGGTTTTCCGTTTCACCACATTCTGTTCCATGACGATATGGGAATGGATGCAAGTCTCATTCAGCACCGTATCTTCCATAGAAGTAAATGGCTCATGTGCTGCCAATACCAGACCGTAGGAGTTATAGATCAGCGTGTAGCCGGCGATGCCGGTGGTGCTGTGGTAGGCCTTCGAGAAGCCGCCGTCGATCACCATCAGTTTGCCGTTGGCCTTCACGGGGTTCTCTCCCTCGCCGGCTTTCACGGGCACGTGGCCGTTGATGATGTGGCGGTGCTCGCCGGTCACTCCGAAAGCGTCGAGGATCATGTCGGCCGTCTTCTCGTCGTCGCGCATGCGGTAGTAGACGCCCTTCTTCTCATGGTGCGACTCCTTGTCGGCGATGAGGTAGCGCTCGAAAGTGGCCATCTTCGCCTTGTCGAAGAGCGGTGAGTCGGGGCCGCACCATATATAGAAGAAATAGTCGATGGCATACTGCCGCGCCTCGGCCGGGGTGTCGTTGTTGAATGCCGAGCGCATCAGCAGGCCGATGGCGTGGAGCAGCTGCTGGCCGCTGTAGTATTTGTCGGCTACCCTCACTTTCTTCAGCGAGCCGTCCTCGTTGAGGGGGATGGAGGCGTGGAAGAGGAGGTTGGAGTTGCAGATGTTGTACATACAGCCGTGGCTGAAGAAGAGCTCGACGTGGCGTTTCAGCTTGTCGCTGACCAGGAACGAGTGGACGAGCTTGTCGATGAGCTCCTGCTCCTCCTCGTTGAGGGTGTAGGGGTCGGCCGGGTCGATGGTGGGGAAGCAGCTGTCCTTGAGGGGATAGACCTTGCCGTCGACCTCCACTGTCTGGCTGTCGAAGTCGATCTTGTGGAGCAGCTTGCGACCCTCCATCTTCCATTCGGGGTACTTGTCGATGAGCTTGCCCTCCATTTTCCACTGTATCACAGAGATGGCCTTGTGCATCTTGGCGATGAGGTTGCGGTTCTTCTCCGAGAGGGAGTTGTCTTGCGACACCTTGGGGAGGAAGGGCGTGCAGGGGTCGTCGCCGTAGATGTCGATGGCGAAGGAGGCGAGGGGCACGAGATTGATGCCGTAGCCGTCCTCAAGCGAGGTGAGGTTGTCGTAGCGCAGGGAGATGCGGAGCACATTGGCCACGCAGCAGGGATTGCCGGCGGCGGCGCCCATCCAGAGGGCGTCGTGGTTGCCCCACTGTATGTCGAAATCCTTGTAGCGGAGCAGGGCGTCGAGGATGAGGTGGGCGCCCTGGCCGCGGTCGAAGATGTCGCCGAGGATGTGGAGACGGTCGATGCTGAGGCGCTGTATCACGTTGCAGATGGCGATGATGAAGTCGCCGGCCTGTCCTGTGGAGATGATCGTCTCCACGATTCGGTTGTAGTAGGGCTGCTTGTTGATGCCCGAGGGTGCTTCGTGCAGGAGCTCCTCGATGATATAGGCGAACTCCTTGGGGAGGTTCTTGCGCACCTTCGAGCGGGTGTATTTCGACGAGACCCTCTGGAGCACCTTTACAAGCTGGTGGAGTGTGATCTGATAGAAATTGGTGAGGTCTTTCTCTGTGGAGCGCAGCAGGGCGAGCTTCTGCTCCGGATAGTAGATGAGGGAGCAGAGCTGCCTGATGTCTTCCTCGCGCATCGAGGTGGAGAAGAGTTCGTTGACCTTTCTCTTGATGTTGCCGGAGCCGTTTTTCAGGATATGGTTGAAGGCGTCATACTCTCCGTGGAGGTCGGCCACGAAATGCTCGGTGCCCTTCGGGAGGTTGAGTATGGCCTCGAGGTTGATTATTTCCGTAGCGGCGGCCGAGATGTTGCCGAAGGTCTGCGACAGCAGCTCGAGCACCCGTCGGTCGGAATCCACCATACGCGGGGTGATGGTGGAGGTGTCGGTAGTGTTCATGGCGGTTTAAGGTTGCTTAAGATGGCGCAAAGATAATAAACTATACCGTCATTGCAAACCTTATAATCAAAAATTCGCATTTATATGTTATAAAGAAGGGAGCCGCCGGAACGGCGGCAGTTTATATCGAGTCAATTATGAGGAAAATAGTGATAATGGGAGCCTCGTCGGGCATTGGTCTGGCGCTGGCCGAGGCGTTGGTCTCGCGTGGGGTAAGGATAGGAGTGGCCGCCCGTCACACCGACACTTTAAAGGCATTGGCCGAGAGCTATCCCGGCATGCTGGAGGTGATGTCGATCGATGTTACGCGGCGCGACGCCGTTGAGCGCCTGTCGGAGCTCGCAGGGCGTCTCGGAGGAATGGACGTCTACATCCATGTGGCCGGCATCGGCTTCGACAACAGCAGTCTCGAGCCGGAGAGGGAAGTCGACATCGTGCGCACCAACGCAGTGGGGTTCGCCCGAATGGTGAGCGCCGCCTACCGTTATTTCCGTGTAAACGGAATCAAGGGTCAGATCGCGGCCGTCACATCTGTGGCCGGCACACGCGGCATCGACCGTCTGGCAGCCTATTCAGCATCGAAAAGCTTTGACCAGACCTATCTGGAGGCCATGCGTCAGCTCGCCGACGCCGATGGCTCAGGCATCACCGTCACCGACATCCGTCCGGGTTGGGTCAGGACGCCGTTGCTCAGCGGGGAGGCCTCCTATCCGCTGGAGATGGAGGCCGACAGGGTAGTGGCAGG
>USHH01000215.1 GCA_900554345.1 uncultured Bacteroidales bacterium
TGGCCGCATGCATCATCGGCATCGCCGTGCCCCTGCAGATGGTGAGCCAGACATGGGACGACCACGACCGCTCCGGCCGGTTCGCCGCCCGCGACTTCGCCATCAACTATCTCGAGAGCCTCGAGCCCAACGCCATCGTCTTCTGCAACGGCGACAACGACACCTTCCCGCTCTGGTATGTGCAGGAGGTGGAGGGAGTGCGCCCCGACGTGCGCATCATCAACCTCAGCTACCTCAACTCCGACTGGTATGCCAACCAGCTGCGCCAGCAGGCCTACGACTCCGCGCCGGTGGCCATGACGGCCACTCCCGCCGACTACGCCTACGGGCGCTCCGACGTGGCCCTGCTCGGCAACGAGACGGCGCCGGCCGACCTCCTCTCCAGCCTCAGGATCTTCTATGAGGCACCGCGCACTCCCAACAGCTACCCGCAGTTCCCCTCCGCCGTCATCTCCGTGCCGGTCGACAGGCAGAAGGTGATCGAGCGCGGCCTCGTGCCCGCCGGCGACGAAGACAACATCGCCGACCGAATCGTGGTAAACCTCCGCGACACCAAATCGTTCCAGAGCAAGGGATACCTCAGCCTCGGAGAGATCCTCATGCTCGACATCATCGCCACCAACGCCGCCAACGGCTGGCCCAGACCCATCTACTGGGTGACCACCGTAGGCCCTGAATACCACCTCGGATTCACTCCCTACCTGCGCTCGACCGGCATGGCCCACCAGCTCACCCCCACCGTCAACGACGGCGTGCCCTCACGCACCGACCGCGCATTCGACGTGGTGACGAAGAAATACCGCTGGGGAGGCGCCGACACCCGGGGCCGCGCCCCATACTACGACGAGACCGCCCGCCGCATGCTCCTGACCACCCGCTCCTCGATGCTCGACGTGGTGAGCGAATGCATCTACGAGGGCGACAGGGCCCTGACGCAGGGCGACTCCGTGAAGGGCAAGGCCGACTACGGCAAGGCCCTCCAGGTGCTCTCCCTCATCGAGAAGCACCTCGGCGAGAAGACGGCTCCCTACGGCCTAAACATAGCCTCCACTATGGCCGAGGCCTACTGCGAGCTCGGAGACCCGCGCCGCCTCAACGACAGCAAGATAAAGGCAAAGGGCGTGAATATGTTCTACTCGCTCATCGAGCGCTACGCCCCCTACCTCCCCTACAGCCGCGAGCTCGCCATGACATTCGGCAACCCCGCGCTCCTGCTCGAGACCCGCTACGTGCCCTACCAGATGCACCGCATGATCGAGGTCTACACCCAGAACGGTGGCGACGTCAGGAAGGTCGACGCCCTGCTGAAGCGCTACGGCTCCTCCTCCGCCGAGCTCAAGAGCAACTACAACAAGGCCTACAGCTCCAACGCCTACGGCGACTACGTCGACTCGGGAGTGGGAGCCGGCCAGGCCGACCAGGCGACCCTCGCCAGCTATGTGGCCGAGATAGAGCACTACGCCGAGATCGTCAACGAGCTCGCCGGGCTCTCACCCGAGCAGTATGCGGCCCGCTCCGACCAGGAGCGCCTCATCGACTCAAT
Source organism: uncultured Bacteroidales bacterium (assembly GCA_900554345.1). GTDB lineage: Bacteria > Bacteroidota > Bacteroidia > Bacteroidales > Muribaculaceae > Lepagella. Next base: position 1,544 of record USHH01000215.1, read on the forward strand.
GTTCATGAGCGCCGTAGACTTCTACATCGAGGCCGGCGGCAAGGAGGAAGACCTCAGGTCGAAGCCCAACTTCTCGAAGGTCGACATGCAGCGCAGCCGCCGGCTCGCCGATGAGTTCACCGCCTCCCATCCGGAGCTCACCCAGCAGTAACCCCAAGCGCCACGACATGCTGATAGAGCGACCGCCACGCATCTTCCGCGCCCTCTTCCCCGGCGCCCTCTTCCGCATCCCGCGGAAGGGGCGGCGCCCGAAGACGGTGTATCTCACTTTCGACGACGGCCCGATACCGGAAGCCACCCCCTTCGTGCTCGACACGCTGAGGGAATACGGCATCCACGCCACTTTCTTCATGGTAGGGCAGAACGTGGAGCGCCATCCGGAGCTCATGGAGCGCGTTCGCGCCGAGGGGCACACGCTCGGCTGCCACACGATGCACCATCTCCAGGGCTCCCACGTCACCACAATGCGCTATATGCTCGACGTGGCGCGAAGCGCCCAGCTCATCGGCACCACCCTCTTCCGGCCCCCCCACGGATGGCTCCGACCCCAGCAGGCCTGGCGACTCGCCAGGGAATACACGCTGGTGATGTACGACCTGGTGACACGCGACTACAGCTGGCGCATAGATGCCGACAGGGTGGTGGAGAACGTGCGACGATACGCACGCCCGGGCTCCATCATCGTATTCCACGACTCGCTGAAAAGCATCGACAAACTACGCACCGCCCTCCCCGAGGCCATCGACTGGCTCCTCGGCGAAGGCTATGATTTCGACACCCTTGAGCGCTTCGCCCACTCCGGAAGCGCCCGCAACAACATAAAGGAATGAACGACATCTCCTCCCCCCGCCCCCGCAGGGTGCTCATCGTGGGCGCCGGCGGCTTTGCCGGAGGCTTCATCGCCGCCGAGAGCCTCCGACGCGGCTACGACACCACGGCGGCCGTCAGGGCATCCACCTCGCGCCGATGGCTCTCCGACCCCGCGCTCCGCTTCCTCGAGCTCGACTTCGAGAAGCCCGAAACCCTCGCGCAGGCACTCCGCGCCGAGGCCGACGCCAACGGCCTCTGGGACTACGTGGTCTACAACCTCGGAGCCACGAAGGCGCTCACCTTCGGTGACTTCTCGAAAATCAACTACGACTATCTCCGCTATTTCCTCGACGCACTGAAAGCGGCTGAGCTCGTGCCGCAGAAGCTCCTCTACATCAGCAGCCTCTCGGCTGTGGGGCCCAAGGACGAGAAGACCTACACCCCCATCAGCGAGCAGAGCGTGCCCCAGCCCAACACCCGCTACGGCGCCTCCAAGCTCAAGGCGGAGATGCTCCTGGCCATGAGCGGAACGCCATATGTCGTGGTGCGCGCCACCGGCCTCTACGGCCCACGCGACAAAGACTATTTCCTTGAGTTCGAGGCCATAGCCAAGGGAGTCGACTTCTCCGTAGGCTACCGCCGCCAGATGCTCACCTTCCTCTATGTGGAAGACCTGGCACGCGCCGTCTTCGACGCCCTCGAGAAGGCGCCTGCCGGACAGACCTACAACCTGGCCTATCCCCATGCATACCCGCAGAAGGAATTCCGCCGCATTGCGGCCAAGGCCGTGGGGCGACGTCACGTGCTCTCTGTGGCCCTCCCGCTCTGGGCCGTGAAGGCCGTCTCCGCCGTGGCCGAGAAATGGGGTGTGATGAGGGGGAAGCCTTCCACCCTCAACCGCGACAAATACAACATACTCAAGCAGCGCAACTGGACCGTCGACATATCGAAGGCGCGGCATGACTTCGGCTTCGAGCCGCATGTCGTCCTCGAGGAGGG
>USHH01000216.1 GCA_900554345.1 uncultured Bacteroidales bacterium
GCGGAAACGTTTGAAGAGAATCATGGCGTCCTCGGTGTCACCGGATTCCAGAATGTTCTTCTTGAAGCTGGTTGCGGTCTTTTTGTCAAAGATTCCTTTCTCCTTGAAGAGTTCCCATGCGTCCGCCTCCAGGACCTGTGCCCAAAGGTAAGTGTAATATCCGGATGCGTAGCCGTCGTCGCCGAAGATGTGCTTGAAGTAGGGGGAGCGGTAGCGGAAGGTGATCTCCTCGGGCATGCCGATCTTCTTCGCGTAGGCGGCCTCGAACGAGGGCACGTCGACGCCCTCGCCGTCGGTGGCGCCCCATGCGAGGTCGAGCAGCGCGGCGCCTGCCAGCTCCGTCGTCATGAAGCCCTGGTTGAACTTCGAGGAGGCGTTGAGCTTCCTGATCAGCTCGTCGGGGATGGTCTCGCCGGTCTTGTAATGCTTCGCATACTCCCTGAGCATCTCGGGAAGGAAGGCGAAGTGCTCGTTAAACTGTGAGGAGAGCTCCACATAGTCGCGGTCTACATTGGTGCCGGCGAGGCTCTTGTAGGGAGCCTTGGTGAGCATCCCCTGGAGGGCGTGGCCGAACTCATGGAAGGTGGTCTCCACCTCGTCGATGGTGAGCAGCGCGGGAGTGTCGCCGGCCGGAGGAGTGAAATTGCCCACATTGTAGACGATCGGACGCTTCATGCTGCCGTCGCCGTAGAGGCCGGCGCTCTGCATCTGCTCCATCCATGCGCCCTGGCGCTTGCTGGCGCGGGGGAAGAAGTCGGTCATGAAGACGGAGATATGCTCGCCGGTCTTGGCGTCGACCACGTCGTAGACGGTCATCTGGTCCATGTATCCTTTCGCGTCGGGCATCTCCACCATCTTTATGCCGTAGAGGCGCTCGGCGGCCAGGAAGAGCCCCTTCAGCACGTTGTCGAGTGAGAAATACTGGCGCACCTCGTTCTCGTCGATGTCATATTTCTGCTTCTTCACCTTTCCGGCGTAGTAGTAGTAGTCCCACGGGGCGATCTTGAAGTCGCCTCCCTCGCTGTCGACGATGGCCTGCATGTCGGCCACCTCCTCGCGGCTGCGCTCCACCGCCGGCTCAAACACCTGGAGAAGCAGGTTCTCGGCGTTCTCGGGGGTCTTGGCCATCACGCGCGAGGTCATCATCTGCGCGAAGGTGTCGAAGCCCATCAGCTTCGCCTTCTTCGCGCGGAGCTTCACGATCTGCTCGATCACCGGGTAGTTGTTGGTGTCGCCGAAAGAGGCCAGGGTGGTGTAGCCCTTGTAGACGGCCTCGCGCAGACCGCGGTTGTCGGCATACTGGAGCACCGGCAGACGGCTCGGCCCGTGGAGGGTGAACACCCAGAGGCCGTCGAGGCCGCGGGCCTTCGCCTCCTCGGCGGCGATTGCCTTCGACGACTCCGGAAGCCCGGCGAGGTCGGCCTCGTCGTAGACCGTCACGAAGAAGTTGTTGGTGGCCGTAAGGAGGTTCTTGTTGAATCTGATGAAGAGGGTGGCCAGCTCGTCGTTGATCTTCACCAGCTCGGCCTTCTTCTCCGGAGTGAGGGCCGCGCCCTGCTCGGCAAACTCGCGGTAGTATTTCTCCGTGAGGCGCTTCTGCACGTCGGTCATCCCCTGACGGTCGCGGTTGTCGTAGACGCTCTTGATGCGCTGGAAGAGGAGCTCGTTGAGGTTGAGCTCGTTGTTGGCCTGGTTGAGAAGCGGGATGGCCTCCTCGGCCATGGCGGCGAACTCATCGGTGCTCATCGCCCCGTCGTAGGTGTAGAACACCGACGACACCCTCTCCAGGATCGGCGACACGTTCTCCAGCGGGAGGATCGTGTTGTCGAAGTCGGGGGTCGCCCGGTTGCGGATTATGTTGTCGATGTTCTGCTTCATCTCCTCGATGCCGGCCTTGATGGCCGGGATGAAGTCGGAGGTCTTGATCTCGCTGAAGGGCGGGATCTCATACTTTGCCGTGTAGGGCTTCAGAAACGGATTGTCCTGGGTCTGCGCCATAATCGGATTCTGGGTTGCCCCCAGCAGCAGTATGGCCGCGGCGGCAATGATTGGTTTGACGTTCATGTTGCGGTATTTAGGTTGTTGTTGTTTTTCATGATACGGCTTTTCGGCTTTCAGCCGCAAAGATAGTCAGAAAGTCTGATATTGCCAATTTTAATTCTCGGTAAACTCGAACTCAGTGATCATCGGGTAATGGTCTGACGTGTTGATCTTACCCCGCTTCACGCTCAGCGCCTTCAGGTCGCCCCGGTAGAGCACCTGGTCGATATGGAAATAGAAGAGATGGGCGTTGTAGGTGAAGGTGGGCCCGAAGTTGGTCTCCGTGTAGGCGTCGCGCATGTCGTCGCCCTTCAGCAGGCTGTAGCTCCAGGAGGCGGGCACGTCGTTGAAGTCGCCGCACACTATCAGGTTGCCCTTCACCGTGTCGATGGCCTCGCGCAGACGCGACGCCACACGCGCCCGGTCGCGGAAGGATGTCCTCAGCTTCTGGAAGATGCTCCCCTTCAGCTCGCGCATGCTCTCCTTCGCGCCCCCTACAGTGCGCATCTCGCTCACCACCTGACGCTCCTTCTCGCTGAGATTGAACGAGGGCAGATGCACTATGGCCACCACCACCCGGCGCCCTCCCGGGAAGTGCACCTTGAAGAAGTCATAGCTCACACGCCCCTCGGCCCCGCTGATGCCCATGCGGTCTACCGGGTATTTCGACATGATCTTGATGTCGGTGCTGTTGAGCCCGGCGCGGTAGGGATAGGCCTTCGCCACGCTGTCGATGAGCTGCGGCGTGGCGTTACGGAACTCATCGGGCGAGAAGTTGTAGAGCTCGGCCATCGCCACTATGTCGACCCCGCTGTGGAGTATGTATTCCAGAGCGCGGTTGCCGGGATAGTCGGGCTGGCGCATGTCGTCGGTGTGGAGTATGTTGTAGCTCATGAGGCGGAATGTGGCGGCTCCCTCCGCCGCCTTCTTCGGAAAGCTGAGCGGGAAAGCCTCCCCGACAGGGCCGGCGCATGCCACTATCGCCAGCACTCCTATGCCGGCGAATATGAAGCGCCGGCAGAGCAGCCAGTAGAGGATGATGATGCCCGTGATGACGGTGAAGTAGGGGAGGGCCAGCGTCAGCACCGACGGGGTGGCCATATACTCCGGATTGATCCTGCCCCCGTAGGCCGACAGCATCATCAGCAGGTAGAAAAGTATGCTTACCGCCCGCAGCACATTGCGCACCACCGGGCTCACTATTGGTATGTGAAACATATTCTTAATCCTTTATTTCAATCGGTTGCCTCCTCGGGGCCGCGGGCGCCTCATTTGCGGAGCCTGCGGGAGAGGAGCTCGAGTTCGTTTCTT
>USHH01000217.1 GCA_900554345.1 uncultured Bacteroidales bacterium
TCCTTCACCTGCGCGGGGAGGAAAACAACTTGGCCATCCGCAAGCGCCTCGTGGAGTATGACGACGTGATGAACGCCCAGCGCAAGGGCGTCTACGGCCGGCGCCAGAACGCCCTCAAGGGGGAGCGCATCGGCACCGACATCGCCAACATGATCTACGACACAGCCCAGGACCTCATGGCCCGCCGCTTCGACTCTTTTGCCGAGTTCAGCGCCGAGGTCAACCGCAAGCTCGCAATCGAGGTGCCGTTCTCCGAGGAGGAATACGGCAAGACCGACGGCGCCCGCCTCACCGACAGCCTCGCAGAGGGCGCCCTCGAGAACTTCGCCCGCGCAAAGGAGAAGATGGCTGCCGCCGCATATCCCTACATCAAGGAGTTTGTGGAGGAGAAAGGCGCCCAGGGCGTCGTGGGTGTGCCCGTCACCGACGGACGCCGCATCTTCAACATACGGTGCGACATCCAGGAGGCATACGACAACAACTGTGCCCCCCTCACCAAGGCCTGGGAGAAGGCCGTGCTCCTCAGCAGCATCGACAAGGCATGGCAGGAGCAGCTCCGCGAGATGGACGAGCTGCGCCACTCCGTGCAGAACGCCTCCTACGAGCAGAAAGACCCCCTCGTGATCTACAAGCTGGAAGCCTATGAGCTCTGGAAGAAGATGCTCGGCGACATGAACACCAAGTCGGTGGCCACGCTGATGAGGGGACGTCTCGCAGTGCCCGACTACGAGCAGGCCAAGGCCGCGGCCGAGAAGCAGCGCGAGGCGATCGAGAACCGGAGGAAGGCCGAGGAGGTGAGGCGCCGTGCGGCAGCCTACAGCGCCACCACCAACGGCACCGTGAGCATGTCGGGCAGCGGCATGAGCAATCCCTACGCCAACTACAGCACCACCCGCGACACCTATCCCGGCGAGTCGGCACAGCGCCAGGCGGCGATGAACGCCAACCGGGGCGAGAGTTCCGCCCAGAAGCAGCCTATGCGCAACCAGGGGCCGAAGGTGGGCCGCAACGATCCCTGCCCCTGCGGCAGCGGCAAGAAATACAAGAACTGCCACGGCAGATGATTGATGTAAGCCAAAAGAGAGGGGCGACGCTTCGGCGCCGCCCCTCTCTTCTGGTGACTGATCGATTACTTTATGATCTTCTCCGAGTAGACGCGGTAGTCGCGGTCGTAGACGGTGATGATGTAGGCGCCTTCCTGAAGGCCCGAGAGGTCGATTCCCTTCTCCGGCTCCATGGTGCCGCGCATCAGGCGCCCGTCGTAGGTGTAGACGTCGGCCTGCGTCAGAGGCGCGTCGGCAGAGACATACACCATGTCGCCCCGGCGTGTGAAGGCGGCCTTCAGCTCGGGAGCGGTCACCTCCCTGACGCCTACGGGCACCTTCCCCTCCTTCGCCCCCTGGAAATAGATGGAGGGGCGGAAGTCGCCCTGCTTGTCTCTGAACCTCGCTTTCGGCACCCGGATCATGATCCTGTGCCTGCCGGCGGTCTGCGCCCCGAGGTGGAGATATCTCGTGGGTATCGCCTGCCCGGGACACCAGTTGGAACTTCTTTCCCACGACTCATCGCTGCGTTCATATCCGTAGATGCCGTTGAGCTGGGTGTTGTAGACGCGGTAGGGCTCGCAGCTCACGCCGCCCGGAGTGTAGGAATACACGAGCTCGCCGTCGTAGTAGACGAGGTGGAGCCTGCGCCTGTATTCCTCTCCACCCTCGTTCGCGCCGTGGTTGCTGAGGATGAAGGTGATCTGGCCGTCGGCCACGTCCTCCGGTATCTCGAATTCCCATGTGCGGGTGGTGACGCCGATGGTGTCGGTGGCTCCCTCGCGGTAGTTGTTGAAATTGATGTCGCCGTGTATCTCCGATTTCTTCTTGAAGATCGGCACCAGGACATTGTCGGTGGTGACAGGGGCCGGCTCCGGGTTGGTGTTGAGGATCACGGTGCCCCGGAATACGTCGTTGCGGTCGGCGCATCCCTCGATCTGCTGGTTGGCCGCGTAGGGCACGCCAAACACCTCGAGCTCCAGCCAGAGGTCGTAGCGCTCGCGCAGCTCCGCGTCGCGGAGTATCGCCGACACGTCGGGCATCTCGTAGGCATACGGAACCTCGTCGGGCTCCTTGTTCTTGTCCATGAAGGGAGTGATGAAGCGTGCGATCTCGATGCGCTCCACTTCGTCGTAAGCATAACTACTGCCGCTTCCCTTGGGCACAAGGGCGATGTTGACCTCGCCGATGCGGTCGTAGTTGTCGCAGAGGGCGCCGATAATGACATCGAGGCTCAGGTCCTCGCCGATAAGGTCGAGGTAGTCGGCAAGGGGCACCGCATAGGCATAGTTGGTGTGGCGCAGAATGCCGTCATAGATTTTGTTTGCGTCGAAAACCGTTGAGTTGTAGCCGTCGTAAAACACAGCCTCGTCCATGAGGGTGATGCGCAGCGGCTCGGCCGTCTCGTCGGCGCGGGCCGGACATGCGGCCGCCGCCAGAAGTAATAATGGTAGAATCTTTCGCATAAATGTCGGATTGGTTAGTCTTGTATTGCTTAATTGATTGCAAAAGTAACTAAATAAAACAAAAATGCAAAATCGAAGCGCACTCCCGACGGTAGATATTTGTTAAATCCGAGTATTGTTGTTAATTTTGTGGAAATCTTTAACACTATAACCGTGACTATGACAAAGGCTATATATATCGCGGCCGCCGCCCTGATGCTCGCCGGCTGCTCGCGCAAGACCACCGGCGACAGCGCCGTGACACCGCAGCCCGAGACCGTGCCCGGTGTGGTGCTCGGCTCATCGCCGCGCACGATGCCCAAGGCGTCGCTCTTCAGGATGACCGGCGACTATGCCCGCAACGTCGCCGTCACCCTCAATGCCGACGGCTCCCTGTCCTACTATCCGGCGCCGGGCGACATCACCTCCGTCTCGGCGCCTGTCGAGGTGGGCGACGGCTGGTGGCTCAACCGCCAGGGCCTCGGCCCCAATTCGGTGTTTACCGACTGGACTTTCGAACAGTACAGCGCCTTGAAGGCGACGCCACCGCAGAGCGAGATCAAGGCACACATCATTCCGGGAGCAAGGGTATCTGAGTTCAAGCAGCTCCCCATCACCGCCTCCGAGGCACGCGAGAATCCCGCCATTTGCCGCAAATATATCGATTAAATCAGGAAGAATATGCAGAACCAATATTATATAGTGGTCGACGGGCGCCAGGAAGGCCCGATGCCCAAGGAGGCTCTCGCCTCACACGGGCTCAAGAGCGACAGCCTCGTATGGCGCGCGGGCATGGCCGAATGGCAGCGGGCCTCCGAGCTCCCGGGGGTCGCCGGCATGCTCCCTCCATCCA
>USHH01000218.1 GCA_900554345.1 uncultured Bacteroidales bacterium
GCCGAGGTCGTCGGCCCAGTGGAGGCGGTCGCCATACCATTCACGTTTCGGACGTATGGCTTCGAGCCACACGAACTTCTGGAGATACTGCTGTGAGCGTTTCACGAGGAAGAGGGGCGTGACGGTGCCGGAGACCTCCGGCCACATCTTCAGCTTCTCGAGGTCGCGCCCCGCCATGTCGATGGTGAGGAAGGAGCTCTCGGCATTGACCATGCGGTTGTAGGTGGAGTCTTTCTCCATCGGAAGGAATATGGCCTCCACATTGCCTGAGACATCGAGACGCTTCAGCTCGCTGTTCTCGAAAGTGGCGAGCATCCTTTTTCCTGCCAGCTGGTTGTAGAAATCCTCGTCGATATACTCGGCCATCATCCCCGATTCGGGGAGGAGCGCCCAGTCGGCGGTCGAGTCGTTGAAATGCACGCTGATGACATTGCCGAACACCTGCCTCTCGCCGCTCCACACCACCGGCTTATGGATCATGTGGAGCATCGAGTCGCATTCCACGAAGACCAGCGTGTCGGCCACGCCCTGGAGGTCCTGGCGGAAGAATCGGCCGTGATTATAGGCCCAGGCTACATGAAACTCCTTGTCGACCATCAGCGATGAGTCCCTGACAATCGCCGGAAGAGAATCTGGCGGGAGCGGCATATCGGGCTGCCCGGGAAGCGGCGGAAGGGAGTCGGCCGGCATTAGGGCCAGTTCCTCGCCGGCGCCTATCGAATCGCCGGCGGCGGCAGAAGACAGGAGAGGAGCGCGGCCGGAGGCGGAGAGCGTGTCGGGCGTGGCCCAGGCACGCAGCAGGCTGTCGGGCCACACCTTGCGTGTGATGATATAGGTCTTGATGGTGTCGGCGCGGAGGAAGAGGGAGTCGCCCTGAGAGTACTCTATGAGCATGGGATATTCGGCCGCCCACGCCTTGCGCGTGGAGTCGTTGTAGAGGCCGAAGCCGCCCACGAGCACCGACTTATGGGCAGTGTCGGTGAGCGCCATCGGGAGTGGATGGCGCAGGGGGTCGCGCGACATGTAGGCGCGGCTGATGCGCGTGGCCTTGTCGTAGATGATGGAGTCGCCCTCGAGAGTGGTGACGTTCATGTTGGAGTCGCGGTGGAGGATGATGGAGCGCGAGGTGAGCTGCGCGTTTCCTGCCTGAGTGTCGTAGACGCCCCTCGAGGTGAGGATTGTGTCGTTCTCGCCTGTGATTTCCGTCTTGCTGACGATGCGGGCGAGATGGGTGTCGGTGTTGTAATAGAGCGTGTCGGTGCGCATGGTGAATCCGTCGCGGTTGTTGACGAGCACCACGTCATGGTAGAAGTCGGCGTTCTTCGAGGCCGGGGAATACTCGCCGTAGACCGACGTAAGGGTGTTGACCTTGTCGTCGATGGTGCCACCGCAGGCATACCATCCGAGTTCGGCCGCGAGGTCATAGTCGAGCGAATCGGTGGTGAGGGTCACGTCGCGGTTGATGAGCCTGACCTTAGGACACGACGAGCCGGCGCGGAGCCGCGCCATACGGCCGTCGCCGTCGTAGAAGAGGGTATGGGCATACACGAAGAGGGTGTCGCCCTGCTCCATGCGCACATTGCTGAAGGCGTCGAGCGAGTTGAGTTCGGGATAATAGTATGCCGAGTCGCAATACATCCACATGCCGGCCTGGCGGAACCTCACGTTCCCCTTGAGGATCTGGTATTCCGTGGTGTCGCTCCATTTCATGGGAGTGCGGTAGAGGCTGTCGGCGTTCTCGAGAAACACCTTGTCGGTCTGGTATCTGTTGGCCGAGGGAATCACCGGGCGTATCGGCCTGCGCAGCGGGGGGCGCCCGTAGCTCTGCTCCTCCTGCTGGCGGCGTGCCTGTTTCTTCTGCTGCGAGCGCGCGTAGGCGTCATGGCCGAGGCTTCCGAGGAAAGCCACGAGCAGACAGGCCACCACGGCATTCCGGGCCGCCACACACTTCGGGTCGAGACGTTGCATAGAAGCGGGAAATGCAGGTCAGGAGATCACTTTATCCAGCCGGAGTAGGTGAAGTCGCATCCGCCCCAGCCGTCCTCGATCCTGACGTAGGTGTCTTTTATCTTGTTTTCGAGCCATTCCTTCACTATCCGGTTGCGCTCGTGCTCCTCATACATCTCCTTGATCATGTTGTAGTCGTCGGAGAGGTTTGCGCGGTGGCCCGGAATGCGGTTGGTGAGCCTGACCACTGCCGCGATGTCGCGGTTCTTGCGGGCGTCCTTCATCACGAAGGCCTCGGAGATGTCGCCGGGCTGCATGGTCTCTATGCGGCGGGCCACCTCCGGCGGGAGGTCCTGCATCTCGAATCGAGAGGTTCCGGTGTTCTGGTTGATCATGATGCCGCTGTTGTTGCGGGTGTCCTTATCCTGCGAGATGAGCCTGGCGGCCGTATCGAAAGAGAACGAGCCGGCCACGATCTCCTTCCTCACGGAGTCGAGGCGCACCACGGCGTTGTCGAGATCCTTCTGGCTCACGTGGGGACGGAGCAGGATATGGCGCACGTTGATCTGGTCGCCGCGCTTCTCGATGAGCTGGATGATGTGGTAGCCGAACTCCGTCTCCACAATCCGCGACACCTTCTTGGGGTCGTTGAGGTTGAAGGCTACGTTGGCGAACTCGGGCACGTAGTCGGCCCTGCCTGCGAATCCGAGCTCGCCGCCCTGCATCGAGGAGCCGTCCTCGCTATACAGGATTGCCTGGGTGGCGAAATCGGCCTCGCCGCGGTTCACCTTATCGGCGATGTCGCGCAGACGCGCCTTGACGTCCTCGATCTCCTGGCGGGGCACCTGCGGATTGAGCGAGATGATCTGGGTCTCCACCTGCATCGGCACGTAGGGGATGCTGTCGGGGGGCAGGGCGTCGAAGAACTTACGCACCTCATTCGGGGTTGCCTTGACATCCTTGGTGAGGTTGCTCTTCACCTGCTCCACGATGTAGTTGTTGCGCATGATCTCCACAAGCTGCTGGCGCAGCATGGGAAGGGGCTTGCGGAAATACTCCTCCACCTTCTCCTTGGAGCCGAGGTTGGCCACGAAGAAATTGATGCGCTTGTCGACCTGCTGCTGCACCTGCCCCTCCGGGGGCTCGATGGTGTCGATCTTGGCCTGGTGGAGATATAGCTTCTCCACGGCCATGCGCTCCGGAATCACGCAATAGGGGTCGCCGGATATTATCTCGCCGTCGCTGCGCATCTGGAGATACATCTCCTCGATGTCGGAGCGGAATATGGCCTCGTCGCCGACAATCCACGCCACCTCGTCGACAACATTATTCTTTGGCTTGGCGAAGCCGGCCAGGGCGCCGGCAGCCCCGACTGCCGCCCTTGGAGATAGA
>USHH01000219.1 GCA_900554345.1 uncultured Bacteroidales bacterium
GGGCATCGCGTGGGAGCCGTCGGCGAGGCGCAGCGCGCAGAGGGCGAGCAGCGGCGTCGTGAAAAGCCCCGCCTCCGCCGCATCGGAGTCGAAACGCATGGCGAACTCCGTGGCTTGAGCTGCTTCGCGGTCGCCGGCCGTCACATTGAAGACCGGAAGGTTGCCCGCCGCTCCGGTGTGTGGCGTCAGCGCCACGCGACGCAGAGAGAAATCAGGCTTCGGCACGGGCAATGAATCGCCGAGACAGAAATCCGAGCCGTCGAGGCGGCGCAGGAAGTGCATGCCGTCGGCGCCGGCAACACAGAGGATGTCATCGACCGGCGCCGCATCGGCCATCGGTCGCGCCTCGTCGGGAAAAGGAAGGAGATAAGGCTCGCCCTCGCCGTCGGCCGCCATCAGGGAGCCGTCGGAGGCGGCGTAGATATGGGAGAGGGAAGGATCGCCATGGTCGTGGACGCAAAGCCATGTGAGGCCATCGCGGCGGAAGTGGGGAGGCGGGGGAGAGGCCGGAGTGTCGGCGCTTTCTTCGCCGTCGGGAGCCTCAGGATCGGGCACGGCAGGAAGCACCGGCCGGTCGAGACCCGGCGACAGCGCCAGTTCCCCGTCGGGCGACAGATAATCGGTGAGACCGCTCCTCTCCGAGGAGAAGGTCACCACGCGGCATGGGAGACCGCGACTGAAGGTTTTTGCATGTAGCTGAGGCATAATATCGCTTTTTTACGCGAAATTATGCGGAAAGGCAACGGAGATAGCCTTATTTTGCAATTTTGAAGACCCCGCCGGAGCAGACGCATCTGACGGCAGGCACTACATAGTGCGAGAACTCTGACTCATTGACGAGATAGGCGCGTGCCGTGCGCGAGACGGGAAAGCGGTTGAACCAGGGGTCTGTGCTCACCCTCCACTCCAGAGCCACCACCGGAGGATGGGCGAGGAAGGCATCGTTGATTCGGAAGATGCACGAGCGGGCGCAGACGGTGATGAGGCGCCGCCCGTCGGCCCAGCGGGTGACGCAGACGTAATGGTATTTGAGGTGACGGTCGGTGGCGAGCTGCTCGGGCGATGACGTGTGTCTCACGGAGATGTGTCGGCCGTGGCGGGCGTTGATGTCGGCCATGATGCGGCGGAACACGGGGCCGTGGCTCGAGGCGTCGCGCAGGCGTGAATGCCAGATGTAATAGTGTATCATCTCGTGGATCACCACGTCTTCGAGCTCCTCGGCGGGGAGGTCGTAGCGGGCGTTGAGCGAGATGCGGCACCTCTCGCGGGAGAAGACGCGCGGGTGGCGGAACTGCCCCATGAATGAGCGGGCGTTGCTGAGACGGAACTCCGGCTCCGGCAGCTTGCCGCTGAAGCAGATGATGTTGAAGCGGGAGAAGGAGTCTCTCAGGAAGTCGAGTGTCGGTCTCATGGATGAAGCGGCGCCGCAATAGGCTCGCGATGCAAAAATAATGAAAAAAATCCGGAGTGTGGAATATATTTTGTAATTTTGTGGTTATGAAGGATAGCAATGCTAATGAAATAAGGCCTGAGGTGCTCACCTACGACGACATCCGCGGGATGGTGCCGTTTTTCGACGGCAGGCGCGGGCTCGTGGAGGGGCTGATGCACCTGCTGAAGATCGACGAGGTCAACGCGGTGCATTCGCGCTGGTGTTCCACCCCGGGCGTGGCGTTCGCCCACGCCCTGGTGCACGATGAGTTCAAGTTCAGGCTCCGCGTCGACAACATAGAGACCCTGGCGGGCTTCAAGGAGGGCCCGTTCATCACAGTGAGCAACCACCCCTTCGGCTCGTATGACGGCTTCACACTCGTCGACATCGTGGGCACATTCCGCCCCGACTTCAAGGTGATGGTCAACCTCGTGCTCAACCAGATCCGGGCCCTGCGCCCCGTCTTCATCGCCGTCGACCCCATGAAGAGCGACGACCCGGAGAAGAAGAAGGTGACCATGCAGGGGATCCGCGAGGCCATGCGCCACGTGAGGGAGGGACATCCGTTAGGCTTCTTCCCGGCCGGAGCCGTCTCCAAGCTCGACCGCCATCTGCGCCTCGTCGACAGGCCCTGGCAGCCCTCCATCATCCGCCTCATCCAGCAGCTCGCCGTGCCCGTGATTCCCATCTACTTTCACCCCAACAGCAGCTGGCCCTTCAAGATCCTCGGCGTAGTGGACTGGCGCCTGCGCACCCTCGACCTTCCCCGCGAGCTCTTCAAGCACCGTGGCGCCGAGCTCCACGTCTCCGTGGGCAACCCCATCTCCGTGGAGCAGCAGAAGAAATACGCCACCGTCGAAGACCTCGGCCGCTATCTCCGCGACGAGACATACGCCCTGTCGCTCCAAAAGTAAAAACGATATGCCAGACACAGCAGACCAGACAGAAATCAGCGCCGAAGTGAAGCGCGCCAAGCAGCGCTTCTCGATCATAGGCGACAACCCGGCCTTCATCGCCGCCATCGAGCGCGCCCTGAAGGTGGCTCCCATCGACCTCTCCGTGCTCGTCACCGGCGAGAGCGGCTCAGGCAAGGAGTTCTTTCCGAAGCTGATCCATCAGTTCGGCGCGCGCAAACACAAGAAATACATCGCCGTGAACTGCGGCGCCATTCCGGAGGGCACCATCGACAGCGAGCTCTTCGGCCACGAGAAGGGGGCCTTCACCGGCGCCGTCAACGCCCGCAAGGGATATTTCGAGGAGGCCGACGGGGGCACCATATTCCTCGACGAGGTGGCCGAGCTGCCGCTCACCACGCAGGCCCGGTTGCTGAGGGTGCTCGAATCGGGAGAATTCCTGAAGGTGGGCAGCTCCACGGTGCAGAAGACCGACGTGCGCATCGTGGCCGCCACCAACGTCGACCTGCTGAAGGCCGTGGAGAAGGGGCGCTTCCGCGAAGACCTCTACTACCGCCTCTCGACGGTGGTGATCAATGTGCCGCCGCTGCGCTCGCGCGGCGCCGACATCCCGCTGCTCGCCCGCAAATTCGCCGCCGACTTCTCCGAGAAATACATGACGGCCCCCATCGCCTTCTCCGAGGAGGCGCGCCGCGCCATGATGCTCTACCGCTGGCCCGGAAACGTCAGGCAGCTGAAAAACGTGGTGGAGCAGCTCGCCCTCTTCCATGCCGGCGACACCGTGAGCCGCGATCAGCTGCTCGACACGCTGCCCCCCGGCTCCGACCCGGTGGCGCCTCCCACGCTCGCACATCACGAGCACTCCTTCGAGCTGGAGCGGGAGATGATATGGCAGACCCTCCTCTCGCTCAAGGAGGAAATCGCGGCGCTGCGCGCCAAGTGCGAGCCGACGGCCGTCGCCGCC
>USHH01000220.1 GCA_900554345.1 uncultured Bacteroidales bacterium
GTAGTCGCAATCGACGGCGCCAGGAACGCCGCGCTCCTCGCCATCGAGATCCTCGCCGTCACCGACGACGCCCTCCGTCAGAAGATGGATGAATTCCGCGCCGCACAGGCCCGCAAGGTGCTCGACTCGACTCTCGACTGATCACTTCCTCTCTTGTAAAGCTCACTTTCTTGTTTGAATTCCTGTCTGAATAATGAAGCCTTATAGAATATTTGTGGAGAAAAGGGAGCCCTTCCGCGTCGAGGCCGAGAGCCTCCGCCGGGAGCTCAACTCCAATCTCCAGCTCGACATCAAGTCGCTTCGTCTGCTCTGCGTCTACGACCTCTTCGGATTCTCTCCCGAGCTCCTCGAGAAGAGCCGATTCAAGGTCTTCGGCGAGGCCGTGGCCGACACCGTCACCGACTCCGTCGACTTCCAGGGCAACCCCTATCTCGCCGTGGAGTCGCTCCCCGGACAGTTCGACCAGCGCGCCGCAGCCGCCGTCGACTGTGTCAAGCTCATCCAGCCCGACGCCGATATCGAGATCCGCAGTGCGAAACTCATGATTTTCGACCCCTCCGTCGGTCCTGACGAGCTGAAGCGCATCGCCCACTACTGTATCAATGCCGTGGAGTCGCGCCAGAAAGACCTCTCCGTGCTCGCTCCTTCCGAGAGGGCGGTGGCGTCGCCCGTACCCGTACTTGAGGGCTTCCGCGCCATCTCCCCCGAAGACGCACCGGCATTCTGCCGGAAGATGGGCCTCGCAATGAACGCCGACGACCTCATGGAGGTCGTGAAATACTTCAACACCGAGGGGCGCAACCCCAATGAGACAGAGCTCCGCATCCTCGACACTTACTGGAGCGACCATTGCCGCCACACCACCTTCACCACCACGCTCACCGACATCAAGGTGGATGACTCACCCCTCGCCGACGACCTCCGCGAGGCCGTGGCCGAGTGGCACCGCCTCCGCGCCGACCTCGGCCGGGAGGGGAAGAACCTCTGCCTCATGGACCTCGCCACTATCGGCGCCCGTTATCTTAAGAAGCAGGGACTCCTCGACGACATGGAGCAGAGCGAGGAAAACAACGCATGCTCCATCTTCATCGATGTCGACGTAGACGGCGCCACGGAGAAATGGCTTCTCCAGTTCAAGAACGAGACCCACAACCATCCCACCGAGATAGAGCCTTTCGGCGGCGCCTCCACATGTCTCGGCGGCGCCATCCGCGACCCGCTTTCCGGCCGCAGCTACGTCTACCAGGCCATGCGTGTCACCGGCGCCGGCGACATCTACCGCGCAGTGGCCGACACGATGCCCGGCAAGCTCCCGCAGCGTGTCATCTCCCTCCGCGCCGCCGCCGGATATTCATCCTACGGCAACCAGATAGGCCTCGCCACCACCCATGTGCGTGAGATCTACCATCCCGACTACGTGGCCAAGCGCCTCGAGGTCGGCGCCGTGGTCGGCGCCGTCAGGGCTGCCGACGTGCGCCGCGAGTCGCCGGCCCCCGGCGACGTCATCCTGATGTTCGGCGGCCGCACCGGCCGCGACGGCATCGGCGGCGCCACAGGCTCCTCAAAGGAGCACACCGAGGCATCACTCGAGCAGTGTGGCAGCGAGGTGCAGAAGGGCAACGCCCCGGAGGAACGCAAGATATCCCGCCTCTTCCGCCGTCCGGAGGTCACTCGCCTCATCAAGAAGAGCAACGACTTCGGCGCCGGCGGCGTCAGCGTGGCCATCGGAGAGCTCACCGACGGCCTCGACATATATCTCGACCGCGTACCCACCAAATACACCGGCCTCAACGCCACCGAGCTCGCCATCTCGGAGAGTCAGGAGCGAATGAGCGTCGTGGTGGAGGCCAAGGACATGGAGGAGTTCATGCGCTACTGCCGCCAGGAGAATATCGAGGTCACCCACGTGGCCGACGTCACCGACACTGGCCGCATGCGCATGTATTACGGCGACCGTGTGGTGGCCGACCTGCGCCGTGACTTCATCGACTCGGCGGGCGCACGCCATTTCGCCGAGGCCGTGATCGGCGCTCCCGAGCCCGGCGACCCGCTCCGCCACGAGGGGCCCGGCGATACGCTCCGCGACAAAGTGCTCAACCTCATGGCCGACAGCAACGTCACCTCCCAGAAGGGCCTCATCGAGATGTTCGACTCCAGCATCGGCGCCTCCACGGTGCTCATGCCTTTCGGCGGCAGGCGCCAGCTCACCGAGACCCAGGTCTCCGTCCAGACCCTCCCCGTGGGCTGCCACACCACCAACACCGCCAGCATGATGGCCTTCGGCTTCAATCCCTACATCAGCAAGCGCAGCCCGTTCCACGGCGCCGCCTACGCCGTGGTCGAGGCGATCGCCAAGGCTGTGGCGGCAGGCGCCGACTACCGCCGCATGCGCTTCTCCTTCCAGGAGTATTTCGAGAAGATGACCTCCCCCCACGCATGGGGCAAGCCCCTCGCCGCCCTCCTCGGAGCCCTGCGCATGCAGCTCGCATTCGGCCTTCCCTCCATCGGCGGGAAGGACCCCATGAGCGGCACCTTCTCCGACATCAATGTGCCCCCTACGCTCATAGCCTTCGGAATCGCTCCCGTCGACGCGCGCAAGGTGATCAGCCCCGAGTTCAAGGCCCCCGGCCATCTCCTCTACCTCGTGGCCCACAGGCCCCTCGCCGACCGCATGCCCGACGTGGAGATGCTTAAGCGTAACTACGAGAACATCCACCGCCTCATCGAGGACGGCACCATTGTGAGCGCCTACGCCCCCGCCTTCGGCGGCGTGGCCGAGGCCGTCGCCAAGATGAGCTTCGGCAACGGCATCGGCGCCTCCGTCAATCTTCCCGAGGAATACCTCTTCAACTACGGCGACGGCTCCGTATTGGTGGAATCGGTGAAACCCCTCGACAACGAGCCCAACTTCATACCCGTCGGCATGACGGCCGACACCGGCGCCGTGGCTTTCGGCCCTGTCTCGATTCCCATCGAGGAGCTCTACGAGGCCAACCGCGACCGCTTCACCGCCGTCTATCCCGACCGCAGCGGCGTCAGGGGCGAGGTGGAGAACGCCGACTGCGCACGTCTCCCCGAGCCATATCCCGGCGAGCCTGTGGAGCATCCCGTGGTCTACCTCCCGGTATTCCCCGGCACCAACTGCGACTACGACATGACACGCGCCTTCACCCGCGAGGGCGCCGAGGTCACCTCTTCCGTCTTCCGCAACCTCACGCCCGACGACATCCTTGACTCGACCACCGAGATGGCCGCCATGATCGACGCCTGCCACATCCTCGCCATCTC
>USHH01000221.1 GCA_900554345.1 uncultured Bacteroidales bacterium
GAGTTTTGGCCTGTGGTGGCCTGTGGGCCGCCAGCCGCTCCGCTGGCTCCTAAAACGCCGGCGGAAATCCTGCGCGACATCGACAGCTATGAGCCTCTCTCCAGAATCCGCCTCGCCTCTCCTCCCATGGCCCTTCCCACGCGTTCGCTCGACGACCCGCAGGCCGACCTCGACGCCACCTACGCCGAATACTGCAACTACGGCGACCTGCTCGGCAACGGCACCAACATCTACATGCTTTACCTGACCAACACGGAGATCTCGAAGGGAATTCCCGTAGCGGAGGGACAGATGTGCCGTCTCGAGATCATCGCCGAAGCCGCCGAAAACCCTTCCGACCCCATGCCCCAGGGGACATATACCTGCATCGACCTCGATAAAGACGCTCCGGTGGCCGGAACGTTTGTCGCAATCGATTCCGACTTCCTCGACGCATTCCCCGACCCGGATGATCCGGAAAGCGGCCTCGTGGCATATATATGGAAAATCAACGCGGGCTCCGTATCCATAACCATCAACAACGATATCTACGAAAACCAGGGCACTGCCGACTACTACGTCATCAAGAGCGACGGCCTGCACGGAGACATCATAAGCTCGCAGACCGGCGAGGTGCTCGAATCGCGCGACCTCTCGGCGACTTATCTGGGAAACCTTTACTTCAACGACCCCAACGCCTACACCCCGCTCGGCGGAGATGTGGTGCTCGACATCCCGAATCTCAGCGGCCGCTATATGGACGGTGGAGGCTGGACTCTCACTTTCTACGGCGTAGAGCTTGACGAGGACGGTTTCATCATCGGCCCCGGCGACCTCTTCAACGTGGAACTCATCACCGACGATCCCGGATTTATGGATCCAGAGCTGCTTCAGGGCACATTCACTCCCTGCGACCTCCTCGTCGAGCAGGTGCCGGGATGCTTCGGCCAGGGTGTATGGATGGAATTCTGGGGAATGTGGATGTCTCTCGGAACCTCGCTCAACGTCTACAACGAAAACCTCGAGGTCGAGCGTGTGGGTCTGGCCGTTGAGGGTGAGATCGTCATCACGAAAGTCTCCGATGGCATCCATCACTTCGACTTCGATGTCACCACTCCGGAGGGCGACAGGATGACCGGCTCGTGGGAAGGAAGCATCAGCGACAATGTTGCCGACTTCTCTTCAGGTGTCGATGAGACCGGACTCGGCAGCAACGGCGCCGTGAAAGGCTGTCACGGATATATCGAGGCTCCGGAGGGCGCCAGAGTATTCAACGCCGCCGGCATCGAGACAGGCCTAACCGACCTCGCTCCCGGCATCTACATCGTGCGCCTCGCCGACCGCGCCGTCAAGGTAGTCGTGAAGTAATCCCCCAGCGGATACCATAATTCAAGATGCGTGGTTCATAGTCACCCGATTATGAACCACGCATCTTGATTTGTATTGATTACTTCCACTCCTTTATGTTATTCCAGCTCCATCATGTCAAAGAACATCAGACGCGTATGGTCGTTTTGAATCTTTTCTGACAGCACTTTGAAATTATTCTTCAGATAAAAATCTATGGCTGAAAGATATGCATCTACCGTAAGATAGCGAAAAGCCGAATAATTAGGATTTTCGTTGAGCATTCCTTTTAGAAGATTCATCAAATCAGTCCCGATATTCCGGCCTTTGTAATCGGAAGATACGGCAAATCTTCCAATCTTTATTGCCGGATAGCTTCCGAATTGCTTGCGTACGGGGAAATCTCCCTTTATTTTCTTCCATTGGCTGTTAGTCACATCCTGACGACTGATTTTATCATTAAGTAGACAAAAGTATGCGACAATATTGCCATCATCCTCAAGAATATAGGACGTGGCAATACGTTTGTCGAGGAAACCTTTGGCATCCTCGACAAGAAAATTATTCAAATCTTCATCACCACAATCAAACCCTGAGAGTTCGGTATCTGAAGTAAGCTTTACTAGTCTCATCCCTCATATGCAAATGGTGATGTACTCCTTGGCCTTTTTAACCGCCTCCCTTAGCTTTCTCGTGTTTTCAGCGCGTTGCTCTTTGCTGAGACCCTCGACTTCCATTCTGAGTTTCTCAAAGCGCACTGCATCTTCGCCTGTAAGAATCGGTGTTTCCGCTATTGGTCTTGCCATGATTTTATCTCCTATTATTAAGTAGTCTACAAAGTTACAACAAATTATCGAGACTTTTAGCTTATCTTGGTGAATTATTGCGGCGCAAGCCGCCGCAGGTCGAGGCCGGAAGGAGCCTGGTAGATGCGGAGGCCGAAGCGGGCGACGGAGGCGAAGACGTGGTCCA
Source organism: uncultured Bacteroidales bacterium (assembly GCA_900554345.1). Classification (GTDB taxonomy): domain Bacteria; phylum Bacteroidota; class Bacteroidia; order Bacteroidales; family Muribaculaceae; genus Lepagella. Next base: position 2,299 of record USHH01000221.1, read on the forward strand.
TTACCGAAGCCTGGAGATGCTCGTAATCCTTCCATGCCGTCAGCTCCGTGAAGAAATAGAGGTCGAGCGGCACACCCTGCGGCGTCGGCGCCAGCTCCCTCACCATGTATATCATCGACTCCGACGTGCAAAGCTCCGGAAGCTCCGAGATGTAATGCTCCAGATACATCCGGTAGAGCGTAAGGTTGACGTAGCCCGTGTCGGGCTCTATCCCGTCGCCCCACGGCTCGCACCGGAAAGCATCGAGCTCCTCGCGGGTGCAGAACCGTATCGAATTGACATCCACCGTAAAACTGCGGTTGACGCGGCGCCCGCCGCTCTCGCGCATCCCCCGCCAGTTCTGATATGACTCCGACACGAGCGAATAGGGAGGCACAGTGATTATCGTATTGTCGAAATTGCGGATCTTCACGGTGGTGAGTCCCACCTCCTCCACATGGCCGTTGATGCTGCGCGCCGGAAGCGTGATCCAGTCGCCCGGGCGGAGCATGTCGTTGAGCGTCAACTGCACGCCGGCCACCACGCCCATGATCGAGTCCTTGAACACCAGCATCAGCACCGTTGCCGCCGCGCCGAGACCCGTGATGATGGCTATCGGGTCGCGCTTCGCCAGGATGGAGACCACGATGATGATGCCCACCAGCACCGTGATGACCTGAAGCATCTGCCGGATTCCCTTGAGGGTGGTGATACGGCTCGACGAGTTGCTCTCCAGCAGGTCGTAGAGTGCCAGCAGGAAACGGTTGATGAGATGCACCACCACACACACCAGCCCCACCTTGCAGACCGTGAGCGCCACCGCCGCATATTCCGGATAGAACACCAGCGCGTCGGGCAGCGTGACCCTGGCGGTGATCACGAACGCCAGCTCCGACACCACCTTCAGGATGCGGGGATTGAACAGGATGTCGTCCCATTTCACCGGCGTATAGGCCACGAAACGGAGCACCACCGGAATCACGACC
>USHH01000222.1 GCA_900554345.1 uncultured Bacteroidales bacterium
CCGAGATGCGCCCCGGGCGGGGGGGAAAGCGTGCGGGAGGCACGTCCCTACAGCTGGAATGTCCGCGGAATCCGGGACGGTGGGGAAACGTGCCAAAGGCACGTCCCTACAAGCGGGATTCCGAGAAATTCGGGGACAGCGACCATCATAGCGGGCAGGGGCTTTGCGGCCCCTGACCGCACCAAAGTCAAACCGCCGGCTCGGCCGGCTAAAGAAACATCATGACAACAATGGAAATATTCAAACCATACGGTGTCAAAGGGCTGCTGAGGAGCGCCGTGGCGGCTGCGGCGGCCATTACCGCCCCGGCCATGCTCACCTCATGCGACGCCGTGATCGACGACGCCCTTCCCGAGTGTCGCGAGGGCCTCGAGGTGCGTTTCATCTACGACTACAACATGGAATGGGCCAACGCATTCCCGTCGCAGTCGCATTGCCTCACGCTTTACGTCTACGATAAGGAAGGCAGATGGGTCAAGACCCAGCGGGAGACCGGCGACCCCCTCAAGGACGAGAACTACCGCATGCACGTCGACCTCGAGCCTGGAGAATATACCCTTATGGCATACAGCGGCCTCGACTGCGCCGACGCCTCGTTCTCGTTCACCTCCGACCCCGAGACGACACTGCTCCCCGACCTTGACCTGCGCCTCAGGCCGTCGCTTCTCGAAGGGACGGAGGGGCACCGGCTCCACACCCTTCTCTGGGGTCGCGTGGAAGCCACCGTGCCCGAGGGGGAGACGCTGGAATACACCACCGTCACCGTGCCGATGATGAAGGACACCAACAACATCCGCGTGATGCTCTGCAACCTCAGCGGCGAGCCGCTGGGCGAGGATGACTTCACCGTGGCCGTCACCGACGACAACACCCTCCTTTCGTCGGCCACCAACGACGTGCTACCCGCCGGCGAGGTGACATACCATCCCTGGACCAAGGGGACGGCGTCGGCCGGCGTGCTTCCCGACGGAGCCGAGAGCGTGGTCGCCTTCTCCGAGCTGAGCACCTCGCGCCTGATCGCGGGCCATGACGCCCGGCTTGTGGTGACGCGCACACGCGATGACCGCAGGATCATCGACGTGCCCCTCATCAACTTCCTGCTTCTCCTGAAGAGCCAGGAATTCGAGAGGCTCGGAAGCCAGGAGTTCCTCGACCGCGAGAGCCGCTGGGCGCTGACCTTCTTCCTTCAGGGCGACGGAAGCTGGATGAACGTCTACATACGGATCAACGACTGGATTGTAAGAATCAACAACACCGAATTCTGATGACGAAGAGAACGATATACTGCATATTGTCGGCTCTATGTCTGATGCCATTCACCTCCTGCCGAACGGAAGGAGATACACCTGAGCCGAATCCCGACGACTGGAGCGCGAAGAGCTATCTGAGGATTAATCTGATATTGCCGCAGACAACCCGAGCAGAAGCGACTGAAGACGGTCTTGACATGGAGAGCCGTATCCACGACCTGACGGTTTTCATCTACAAAGACGAGTCCGGAAATGGGGTCAACAATCCTCCTGAGACGAAATTCGCACATCGTATTTACGCCGATATGTTCAGGCCCGCGGTCGATAACAGTGGCGTAATGACGGTAGACGTGGAGCTGTCTGATGAATATGTGCATGATCCTTCCCACCGCGTCGCGGTGGTTGCCAATATGGGCGACCGCACTGAATTGGCGACTTTGGGAGATCTTCAGGAGTATATTCATGGAAAGACTTGGCAGGAGTCAAATCCTATGTGTCTGCCCTCCGGGTGTAGCCGGTTTACGATGGCTTCCTCGAATGCCGCCGACGGAGCGGTCACGGAGTCAAGGGCTGAACGGAATACGGGCGGAGTGCATTATACCGCTCATGTCGAGGTGGAGCGCACCGCCGCCCGAATCGACATGCTCTATAGCGATAGCCAGATAAAAGAGGATAAAGAATATGTGGAGTATACAGCTACGGCAAATGATGGCGTGGCATTCATCGGTAATGTACGCCTTTACGGCATTTCTCCAATCAATATAAAGCAGCTTCCTTCATTCGCGCTCAAGCGTGTGAGTGATGGAATCGGCAGCGACTATACCTGCTTCAACAGCTATCACTACACAGGTGGAATCCAAGGCGAGACTGACACGAGGCCGACGGCTTACGTGATTGAGCCTCATACTGTCTTCAAGACTGCGGATCCCACGGAAGACCCCGCTGCCTGGTATGGCGACACCCATGCGGAAAACCTGAAACACACACAGTGGGAGGATGACCTCAACCTGAAATCCCTGCTCGGCGAGGACAACATCAACATCGGTGTCGTCGGAGGAAAGGCGGTGGTCGTGACATATGCCAATGAGAATACCCACCACGTGTCGCAGCAGAGCGACCAGTGGCTGACGGGTGTGCTCCTGAGGGCACTTTTCGTGCCCGGTACGGTATACACCGACGGAGATGCCACTGTTCCGATGACCGGTTATCAGGCGGGGGATACCTTCTGGTGTTACCGTCCGGCAGACGGCAATGCAGACGAACTCTATTTTTCGTCTCAGGAAGCAGCGCAGGCTTATCTTGACGCGCATCCGGCGGCAGGAGCCGGGATTGTGGAGATTCCGAATGGGCGATGCTACTACCACGCGTGGATACGCCATACTGTGGTAGAGGGTGAGCATTGGACCTTTCCGATGGAATACGGCATTGTGAGAAACCACATCTATCGCCTCGGCTTCGCGTTCCGGAGGGTGGGAAGCCCGGAACCTGACATCAGGGATCCGGAAAATGTGGATGTGGAGATATTCGTAAGGCCATGGAATGCATTCCGACATGGGCAGATAATCATCTAACGACAGGATATGAGACCGATATATACAAGCATGACGCTTGTCATAGCGCTGCTGATGGGTGGCGGTTGCTCTGACAACGAACCGCAGTCAGACACCCCGATGGCTGCGACTTTTGCAATAGCGACCCGCGCAGGGTCTGAGCCCAATGCCACCGACAACGAGCTGATCAATACATGGCGGGTGGTGTTCGTAGACAATGAGGGCACTGTGAGGCTGATTCTCGACCGTCCGGCAGACACGACCGGAGCCGTCGAGAAAGAGGAAGTCAATTTCAATCTTCCCGCCGGTACGTATACCGCCTACGCGTTCGCAAACATGAACCCTATGCCCGATTTCACCGAAGGAGGTCACGCCCCTGATGATATGGATGCCCGTGTATGGAATACTGTCGGGGGCATCGGCGACAGGGGGCCTATGAGCGAGCATACCG
>USHH01000223.1 GCA_900554345.1 uncultured Bacteroidales bacterium
GGCCGCCGTGATCGCGGTGGTGGCCGCTGGATGTGCCGTCGCCGCGTTCCTCTGGTACTCGCATGCTCTGCGGCCCCCGGAGCATGTGCCCGTCACGCCGCGTGAGCATGTGGCGGCTCCCCCTCCACGACATGCCGTGCGCCGCATAGAGCTTGTCGACGCCTCAATGCGGCAGATTGCCGGGGAGGTCCGCGAGGTCTACGGTGTCGAGCTCGTCAATCTCCCTTCAGACGATGCCAGACTGACCCTGAGCTACGAGGGTACGGCCGATGATTTCGTCGCGACTGTCAACGACCTCCTCGGGTCGGATATCAGAATCGCGGAATGAAAAGGACTGTCGTGGCTCTGGTCATGCTCTGGGTGGCGGTGCTCGTGATGGCGCGCCCTGTCACGGTGCATGTCAGCGACTGTCCCGCCGACAGGGTCTTCGCCGACATCATGCGCCAGACCGGCATGAATTTCATCTATCCCTCGGGGCTTCTCTCAGGCATGCGCGTCACCCTCGACGTCGACCGTGCGCCTCTTTCCGATGTGCTGGGTAGGATGTTTCGCTCCACCGACATAGATTTCAGGATAAAGGGGCGCAACGTCACTCTTTTCCGATGCCCCGCGCCCGCCGATGTGGTGGTGGGCGGCTATGTGCTGGAAGATTCTACCGGCGAGGCCCTTCCCGGTGCTCTTGTGGCCGATCTCGCCACGCGCCGGGCCACCATGACCAATGCCGCCGGATTCTTCTCGCTGCGTCTGCCTCCTTCCTCCACGCGCCTTGCGGCCTCTTTTCCCGGATATGTCGCCGACACCGTGGTTGTCGTTCCGTCGCGTCGTCGCGTCGTCGGATTCTCGCTCCGCGAGGCGCCCGGCGAGAATATGCTGGCAGAGGTGGTGGTGACGGCCCCTCGTCCCGGTTCCACTCTCGACACGGAAGCCGATGTGGGGCGCGTGAGCGTCACATCCGACGATATCCGCCACACTCCGGTGGTGTTTGGCGAGAACGACGTAGTGAAGACCCTCCAGCTCACGGCCGGCGTCCTCCCCGGCATGGAGGGTTTTGCCGGAATGTATGTGCATGGCGGGGGCGCCGACGAGAATCTCTATGTGCTCGACAATGTGCCTCTCTATCAGGTGAGCCATTTCGGCGGCCTCTTCTCCGCTTTCAACACAGAGGCGGTGAGGAATGCTGATTTCTACAAGTCATCGTTTCCGGCCCGTTACTCCGGGCGGCTCTCGGGCATCCTCGACGTGCGCACCCGCGACGGCTCCACGTCGCGCCGCTCCGGCAGCTTCCGCCTCGGCCTGACATCGGGCGCCTTCGCGATGAATGGCCCGATACGCGACGGGCGCACCACATACTCGGTTGCTCTGCGCCGCTCATGGTTTGATGTGCTGTCGGTGCCTGCGCTCGCAATCGTCAACGCCTTGCAGGAGGATGACACCGATAAGCCCGCGCTGCGCTACGATTTCTCCGACATCAACCTGAAGCTCGTCCACCGTCCCGACTCCCTCGGCAGGATCCACGCCATGTTCTATTATGGCGAGGACTATCTCAAGCTCGGCTATACCAATGATATCTACGACACCGACCGCGAGACTCCCTACATCCGCAATATATCCGATATCGCGCGTATGCACTGGGGCAATGTCGTGGGCTCGCTCGGATGGCGGCGTCAGCTCTCCGGCTCGCTGTTCGGGGAGTTCACCGCCGCTGTGTCGCATCATTTCTCACGTCTGCGTTACGACTATTCCGAGTCGGTCTACGCAGGTGAAGGCCATATGGCAGGTCAGATCAGCCGCAGCCGCTCGTCGCATTCCGTCACCGACTTCGTGCTCCGCGCCGACATGTCGCTGTCGCTCCCGGCCTCGCATCGGCTGGAAGTGGGTGCGGATGCCACATGGCATCTCTTCAAGCCCCGCGACTACCGGTCGGAGTGGGAGGGCTACGGCTCTGCGGCGGGCGCACGCCGGTGGCTCTCGCGCAGCCGTGCTTTCGAGGGCGCGGTCTATGCCGGCGACAGGTTTGGTATCGGCCGTTCCGTCTCGGTCGACGCCGGGCTCAATCTCGGCGTCTACATCACGTCGGGGCATACCTTCCTGAACCTCGACCCACGCGTATCGGCTGCCTGGAGCCTTCGCCCCGGCATCGTGCTGAAGGGTGCGTACGCGCGCATGCGCCAGTATGTGCGCCAGCTTTCCGAGAGTTCCATCTCGCTGCCTACCGACAGATGGGTGCCGGCCGCCGGCGGTTTCCGCCCACTCACGAGCGACAAGATCTCGCTTGAGCTCGACTTCGACTTCCTTTCCGCATGGCGTTTCCAGATCGGAGGCTACTGGAAATGGATGCGTAATCTGATCGATTACAGGCCTGATTACTATCTTGTGCCTCCCGATGTGCCATGGACCGATATGTTCTGCGCCGGCTCAGGCCGGGCGCGCGGCGCCGACCTCACGGCCACCTGGCACCGGGGACCCCTCTCGCTGCGCCTCGTGTGGTCGCTCCTCTGGGCCGACAGGCGGTTTCCCGACCTTAACGGTGGCCGACGTTTCCCGGCCAAATACGACAACCGCCACAAGATAACCATGCTGGCGGTGTGGCAGATCAATTCCCGATGCGACATATCGGCCGCCTGGACGGGCATGACGGGCAACCGCGTGACATTCGCCGTGCAGGACTATCTTCCCCTCTCCGCCACCAATATGTTTTTTTGGGGCGGCGACGGGATGGGCAACTATGCCGTCGACCTTGTCGGCGGCATCAACAACTACCGGCTGCCCTTCTACCATCGCCTCGACATCGCCGCCAATCTGCGCACACGCCATGGCATGTGGACATTCTCTCTCTACAATGCCTATTGCAACATGAATGTGGTGGGCGTGGTGAAAGACCGTGGCTATGGCCAATGGTCTGACGGGCGAGTGGAGGGCGCCCGCTACCGCCGCCTGCGTCTTGTCCCGATAATCCCCTCCGTCTCCTACACATGGTTTTTCTGACAACTTATCCCCTTGAATATGATTTGCAAGCGATATGTCATCCCCTTCTTTCTCGCTCCGTGGCTGCTGACCGGATGCATGGAGGATTTCAATCCCGACGTGCATGAGGAGCCGGTGGCGGTGCTCAACACCCTGGTCTGTGCCGACAGCACGCTGTGGGCACAGGTGAGCCGCAGCTGGATGCTCTCCGACCCGTTTCCCGACCCGATACTCAGCGATGCGGAGGTGTCGTATGGCGTCAATGGCCGTAGACAAA
>USHH01000224.1 GCA_900554345.1 uncultured Bacteroidales bacterium
ACCTCGCGGCTCGGCCAGATCATGCCGATGACGCCGGCGTCCGGATTGAGCCACATCTCCTCGGCGCCGCTCACGGCGTCGTCGTCCCAGCGCATGAACTCGCAGGTGGCGGCGTAGATATAGGGCAGCCTCTTGTTGGTCATGGTGGTGATATCGGTCCAGTTGAACATGTTCTCATGTGTCCATCCCCGCGGCGAGGCGTGGCCGATATAGTCGATGTAGGCGAGGCCCTCGTCGATCTTCTCGAGCATGCGGGCCTTGGCCTCGGGATACTGCGGGCCTGAGCCGGAATAGGTGAGCTGGTAGGCGTCCATATAAAGGCGCTCGGTGATGTATCCCTGGCCGTCTTCTGTGGAATACAGCTGCTTGATCACGTCCTCGGCCTGTGTCATGTGCACTCCGTTGTTCTGGTCGTCGGCTATGAGCATCATATTGCTCCGCCAGGGGCCGAGCTCCGGGGTGAGCATGTATTTCTCGAGCTTGTCGAGCATGATGTTTGCCTCCTGGAGGCTCTTCACCGGCATTCTGGCGACAGCCGTCTGTATGGTCTGCCTGGAGATGTCGAAGCGTGAGTTGTTGTCCTGGAGCATACCCACATAGTCGTCGGTTGAATATGAGAGCGTTGCGCTGGTGGAGTTTTCCGACTGCCATATGGGAAGGCGCGGATATGCGGCGCTCTTCACCCTCTGGCTCACCCCCTTGTTGTCGTAAGAGGGGCGCGACATTATTATGCAGTAGCGTGTGTGGTCGAGGGAGTCTGATGCGGCGGCGCGGTCATACCACATCTTGAGGAGCTTGCGGAAGGCGGTGAGCTCCGGCACACCCGAGGAGAATTCGTTGTAGATCTGCTCCGGGGTGAGCACGGTGACGGTCAGGCCGTCGGTTGCGGCGTGGAGCTCGGAGATGCGGTTGGCTGCGGAGAGGTATTCCTCAGGCGAGATCACGAGCATACCCGGAGCCGGGAGGGCGTGGATGTTCTGGTTGGCGATTTTGCGGGGCTGCGCCACAGGGCGCTTCACGGCCGATGGTGTGAAGGCCACATACTCGCGGTAGCCGGAGGCGCCGGGGGCGAAACGCGCCTTTGCGCCGTCGAGGGTGAAGCTGACGGCGGCGGGGGCTATGGGGTCGGAGATGTCCCATATCACGGTCTCGGCGTCGCAGCCGTCGATTTCGTAGGAGGCGCCTGCGGGAAGCTGGCCGTAGAAGTATAGCTCGCCTCCGTTAAGACGCAGGGCTCGCGTGTATTCCACCCGGATGAAGTCGAGGCGCGCGGTCTGGAGCGCTCCGGAGCTGGTGAATGTGATGCCGAGGTTGAGGCGGTCGCCCGCGTCTTCAACGGTTTTATAGGAGTTGGCGAGAGTGACGAGCACGCTTGAGGATGTAGCAGCCTTGATCTGGTCAGAACCGGTAGAGGGGAGCTGCTCGCCGTTGGCGGTAAACATCAGCGAGCCCTGGCCATTGGTGAGCTTGGCTCCGAAGCGTGTGTGAAGGGTCACGGGCTCTCCGGTGTTGTCGGGGAGCTCGAAGGCGAATGTCTGGGAGTTTTTGGTGCGGAAATCCTCGCCGAGGAGGAGCCGGCCGGTATTGGCGGGAGCCTCCTGGTCAGACTCATGCACCATGCGGCAGATATAGGAGGTGACGGCAGCCGGCGCTCCCGTCTCGGGGAGCGCTGCGTCCTCGGCCTCGCGGTCGGAGAGGAAATAATATGAGACGTCGGAATATGGATTCAATACGTGGATATACTCGGTGTTGCCCGTAGAGCCGTTCTGCGTCCACCTCACGTTGTCGAATGCGAAGAAGACGATGCCCTGGGGAGTCTGCACGGATGGCACCATGGGAAGGTCGTCGGGATTTGAGGCGTCGAGCTCCTCGGAGAGCATGCGGCCGCCGTAGCCGTAGACCCTGACCCTGGCGGGGTCGGAGAATCCCATGCTGCGGAGCATGGCTGTCGTGACGAGGTGCATGCCGGTCTCGCTCACGGAGACGCGTGCCCAGGAGCCCTCGGCAAGCACCGACTGCCCGGCGTAGTGGTCGGGCGTCATGGCGTGGCAGCCCAGCGCCGTGGCGAGGGCTGTCAGTATGGAGAGTATGTAGTGTCTTCTCATATCGGAATGAAGTGATGTTTACCCATGTAGAAACGTTACAGGCGTGGTGGATATTGCGCCCGGAAAGGGAAAAGGGTCAGAGGGCGTCGGTCTTGGCGTCCTGCGGAGTATATGGCCAGAGGGCTCCGTCGAGAAAGGCCTGCCACTCCTCGCGCGATCCGCAGAAGGCGTTCAGGTCCACGTCTCCGTCGAAGCCGTCGAGACGCCCGTGATGGTCAAACTGCCAGAATGTCCACTCCGCGTTGATGGGTGTCTCGGAGAAGGCGCAGATCCAGAGTGGGGCGCCCTGATGGCGGTCGGCGATATAATCGTAGTATCCGTCGCGGTTGCTGTAGAAGGTCACCCTGTGGCCGAGGAGGTTGAGGTAGTCGGCCATGGCGGCGATATACGGGTGGGGGTGGGCGGCGGGGGGGGGGAGCCGCTCCTTCACGGTGTCGGCGCTGACGGTGGTGTCGTTGCCCGAGCGCTCCACGTCGATGACGAGACCGAGCTGCGGGCGGCGGCGCCCTACTGTGCGCATGAGGTTGATGGCCTGTTCCACGCCGTCTTTGTTGAAGCGGAAGAAGTGGTAGACCCCGACCTTGAGGCCGGCCTCGGTGGCCGCCTTGTAGTTGCGGAAAAACTTATTGTCGACGAAGTCGGTGCCCTCGGTGGCCTTGATGAATGCGAATTCCATACCGCTTGCGGCCGCCCGGCGGAAGTCGGGCTCGCCGTTGTGGGAAGAGACGTCGATGCCTCTCACGGGATACCTGGCGGGATCCACGTAAGGCGGGGTAGTGATAAACATGCGGTAGGCCCACACGGCGGCGAAGACGAGCAGGCAGCACATGGCAAGGAAAATCACCGATACCAGGATATCCTTTCCCGAGGGATGGAAAACGCGGCTAAACATAGAGCGAATTTACAAAAAATTTATATGATTCCGGTCAAAACAAATGTTAAAAATGATATAAGACGCCGACGATTTTGAATTGTCGGGCAATAACGTTAATTTTGCAATACGAAAACCCGCCACAGGGCAGGAATCGACACCGGCGGGAGATTAATGATGATAGATGAGCGACCTTGCATACCATATCATAGTAGTGGCCGTT
>USHH01000225.1 GCA_900554345.1 uncultured Bacteroidales bacterium
CACGACCTCCGTCGTGTCCCCGGCATTTATACTTTTTTCCGGCATGTTTTCACAGATCGACCACTACCGGCTGTCCGGGCAGTCCCACATAGGGATTGGAGGGGTTGGAGCGCCGGAAGTCAACAGCGAAGGCGGCCGCTTCGGCCAGGGTGTCGAAGCTCCCGGCCACAGCGTAGCAGGTGCCACCCGGACCCTCGGCCATGAATGCCGTGTAGCCTTTGGCGGCAAGGTCGCCGACATGAGACGCGCAGTTGGCGGTCATGCGGTATGACGCGACTGCAACTTTATATTGTCCTATATTGAGGTCGCCGGCATCAACCGGCTTCAGGCGCAGATGCACGGTATAGACGGAGTCGGCGCCGACGGCGGTGAGGCGCGGGGTGGTCTCGTCGGTGAGCCCGGGATATTCGGCGAGCTCGGCGGCGGCCTTCGTGCGTTTGGCGAGGGCCGCGTCGTAGGCGGCGCGGTAGTTTTTCTCCGTGGGCTTGCAGGCGGAGGCGACAAGGAGCAGCACGCCGGCGGCAATCACGGGAATCGGGATTCGCTTTCTCATATCTTCAATCGGTTACTTTATTGGCTGGAGCACGTAGATCTGCCTCGGGGCAAGCGTGATGGTGTCGGAGGCGGGACGGAGGGTCACCTCATCGCCGGTGAGCACGTCGGCATAGCGCTGTCCGGAGGATATGGCGGATGAGTAGCGCGACATGTCGACCTCGTTGGGCACGTCGCGGCCGTTGAGCACCACCACCACCTCGTCGTCGCCTGCGCGGCGCACGTAGAGATACACTCCGTTGTCGGGCATGAAATGGAGCATGGAGCCTTCGGCCACTGCGCGGCTACCCTTGCGCCAGCCGGCGAGGCGGGAGATGAAGTCGTAGGCCTCGCGCTGCATCGGGGTGCGCCCCGCCGAGGTGAAGACGCTGACGGTGTCGCCCGGGAAGCCGCCGGGCATGTCCTTGCGCACCATGCCGTCGCCCCCCTCTCGGGTGCCGCTCATCAGCAGCTCCGTGCCGTAGTAGAGCTGCGGGATGCCGGGGGCGGTGAGCAGCAGGGTGATGGCCTGCTTCCACTGGGCGAGGGAGTCGGGCATCGTCTGGATGAAGCGCTCGGTGTCGTGGTTGTCGAGAAACCGGAGCACCTTAAGCGGGTCGGCGTATATATAATCGAGTGCGAGGTGGTCGTATATGGCGTTGAGACCGTGCCAGGGATCGGTATCCTCACGGAAGGGGGCCATGTCGCGGCTCTTGATCATCAGCGGGAAGTCCATCACGGTGGGAAGGTTGCTGTCGAAGCCGGCTGCCTTGGCGAGCGGCGAGTCCTTCTGCCAGGTGGAGATGGCGGCCGGCTCGGCAAACCAGCACTCCCCCACTATGTTGAAGGCGGGATATTCGGCGAGCACGTCGTCGATCCAGCGGGCCATCGCCTCCCGGTCGGCATAAGGATATGTGTCCATGCGTATGCCGTCGATCTGCGACTCCTCGATCCACCAGATGGAGTTCTGCGAGAGATACTTCATGAGATGGGGGTTTCGCTGGTTGAGGTCGGGCATCTCGCGGACAAACCATCCGTCGACCGAAAGGCCGCGGTCATAGTCCGATGCGTAACGGTCGGTGATGGTGGAGAGGCGGTAGTTGGTCTGGCGGTAGTCACCCTGGTTGTTAAACCAGTCGGATGCGGGAGGGTTGAGCGCCCAGGGATGCTCTGAGCCGGAATGGTTGAATATCATGTCCATCACGGTCTTGATGCCTCGGGAGTGAAGGGAGTCGATGAGGGCAGTGTAGTCGGCGTTTGAGCCGAAGCGGGGGTCGATGGAGTAGTAGTCGGTAGTGGCGTACCCGTGGTAGGATCCGCCGGGCATGTCGTTGTCGAGCACGGGGTTGACCCACACGGCGGTGACGCCGAGCGAGTCGATGTAGTCGAGATGACGCATTAGGCCGGCGATGTCGCCGCCGTGGCGGGTATTGGGGTCGGAACGGTCGGCGCCGACGGGAAAGCGCATGGAGGCCACGCGGTTGTTTGTGGTGTCGCCGTCGGCGAAACGGTCGGGCATCACGAGATAGAGGAGGTCGGCGGCGGAGAATCCGGCGGCTCCCTTCATCGGGCGTCGCTCGCGGAGCTCATAGGTGCGCGTCACGGTCTTCCGCCCCTCCTTCCACTGGAGCTTCATCTCACCCGGCTTCACGTCGGGGGCGAGCGAGAGATAGACATACTGCCAGTCGGGGGAGCCGTCGAGGCGCACCACCGAGTCGACTGTGACGCCGGGATAGGAGACGGAGAAGTCGGCGGGGCGCACGTTTGAGCCGTGCACCTGGAGCTGTAGGGAGGGGGAATGCATTCCGGTCCACCAATGGGGCGGGTCGACGCGGTCGACGGAGAACGAGGCCGCGGAAGCCATGGCTGCGGCCGACATAGCCGCGAGAGCGGCAAGGAGACGTGATGATGACATATAAGAATCTGTTTACGGTTAAGTCGAAAAAGCGGAGCAGGCGCCCCGCGTAATTATATTACGCGACACGCCTGCCTTAAATTGTCTGCCTGGCCGTCGGCCGGCAGGATATTTTCCGCAGTCACATCAGTCAACCTGGATGATGAGGTAGCGGGTGTATTTCCAGAACTCGTTGGGATTCGTGATCTTGATGGTCTTTGTCTTGTCGGCGTTCTCCACCACCTGATAGGAGTCGGAAGGCATGTTGGTCCATACCTTCACTTTCTTCGACTTAGTGGGGATGATGGTGAGCGAGCGCTTGTCGGCGGTGGTGAAATAGGCGGTGTTGATCTCGTCGCCCTTGAGCACCTTTGTCGAGCCGAGGAACTTCTTCTCGAGCAGTCCGTTCTTCTTGAGCTCCTTGTTGGTGCCTATTGCGTAGTAGACGGTATTGGCGGCGTTTTCGGCGGCCACTGTCTCAGCCTGCGCCTGCTCCTTGGCGGCGGTCTCGGTCTTCACCTGCTCCTGGGTCTCGCTGACCTGGGTGTTGAGGTCTTCGATCTGGGTGCGGGCGGAGGCGAGCTCGGTCTCCAGCTGTGTGATCTTCTCGTCCTGCGAGGCGATGCGGTCCTTGAGCTGGGCTATGGTCTTGGAGAGCACGGCGTTCTGGTTGCCGGAAGCATCGAGGCGCTGCTGCATCTGCTCGAGAAGCTGGCGGTT
>USHH01000226.1 GCA_900554345.1 uncultured Bacteroidales bacterium
AACGACACTACTTCGATGTCGCCGGAAGAGAAGGAAGCGGCAAAAAAACAGCTGGACGCTGCATCCGACCCGCATAATGTGGAGTATTATCTCGCGCAGATCCCCAAGACTCCTGAGGAAATTCAGACTTGTCATGATGTGATTCAGGAAGGATTGTACAATATGGGTATTACCCTCAAGGACAAACTTGAGGATTTCCCCGCCGCCAGAAAGGAATTCAACCGGCTTCTTGAAAGCTATCCCGACAATATCTACCGCCTTGACGTTTACTACAACATGTATCTGATGGCGGTGCGGAGCGGTGATGTGGCTCAAGCGGAGAGGTGGCGCCAGATGATTCTGGCCAATTTCCCCGATTCACCCTACGGCCAGGCGATGCTTGACCCGAATTATTTTGAGAATCTGCGCAAGATGTTCCGTGTGCAGGAAGCTAAGTACCAGGAGGCATACGACGCCTATCTGGACAATTCCAACTCCCGCGTGCATGCGCTTACGGCTGAAATGGAGCGGGATTTCCCGTTGTCGAAGATAATGCCCAAGTTCGTGTTTATCGACGCCTTGAGCTATCTGACGGAGAACGATCTTCCCAAGTTCAAGGAACGGTTGGAATATCTTCTGGAGAAGTGGCCCGACACAGACATGACTCCGATGGCGGGAAGCATAGTCCGTGGGCTGCGGCAGGGCCGAGAGCCTAACAAGGGATCGTCCAATTCTCGTGGTATGATATGGTCGATGCGTCTCAGCAACGATTCCGTGCCCATGAACGCCGACGGCACCCCTGCCAATTTCGAGAACGACCCTAATTCACCTCAGTATCTGGTACTGGCGTTCCCACGCGATTCAGTCAGCAGCAATCAATTGCTTTACGATGTGGCGAGGTTCAATTTCTCGTCGTTCGTGGTCCGTGACTTTGACCTCGAGCAGATGAGTTTCGGCAACATAGGGCTGCTTATTGTAAAAGGGTTCGAAAACGTGAAGCAGCTGGAGCATTACCGGAACGTTATGGCCGAGAAGGGTTTCGAGGTGCCTGAGGGAGTCCGTCTGATCATGATTAGCAAACCCAATTTTGAACTCTTGCTCCGTGAGGGACGTTCTTTTGAAGAGTACTTCCGATTCGAGGAAGACGCCGAGGCCGCCGCCACCGAGGAGAAGGTGGCGGGCGAGGGGATGACGATGCCCCCGGGCCCCGACGAGACCGCCGACGATGAAGACTCCGGCGAGCCGGACGGAGAAGCCGCGCCTGAAGACTCGGGCGAGGAGGCCTCGCCCGAAGAAAGCGACCAGCCGGAAGCCGATTCCGGTGAGACGGAAGCCTCTCCCGGGGATACGGAGGAACCGGAAGCCGCACCCGAAGAACCGGAAGCCCCGGCCGAAGAGACGGAGGAAACCGGAGAGGCTACGCAGTAGCCGGATTATATATTGACTTTAATCAGTTGCCGACCATGCAGAAAATATTATGGGCCGACGATGAGATCGACCTTCTCAAGCCCCACATACTGTTCCTGAAGACAAAAGGATATGACATCGACACCGTGAGCAACGGCCGCGACGCCCTCGACGCCCTCGACCGCGAGCCCTACGCGCTCGTGCTCCTCGACGAGAACATGCCCGGACTCTCCGGGCTCGAGACACTCTCGCGCATCAACCAGACGCATCCAGAGGTGAAGGTGATCATGATCACCAAGAGCGAGGAGGAGAACATAATGAACCAGGCCATCGGCAACCAGATCGCCGACTATCTCATCAAGCCCGTCAACCCCAACCAGATCTGGCTGGCGCTCAAGAAGAACCTTCAGAGCATGGAGCTCGTGGCAGCCCAGACCACACAGGACTACCGCCAGGAGTTCCAGCGCATCGCCATGCTCATCAACGGCGCCCGCACCATCGACGACTGGATGGAGGTCTACCGCCAGCTCGTCTACTGGGAGCTGAAGCTCAGCGACACCGACCCCTCGGTGGGCGAGCTCCTGCTCATGCAGAAGCGCGACGCCGACAGCAGTTTCTGCAAGTTCGTGAAGCGAAACTACGAGGACTGGGTCACCACCGACAACCATCCCCTCATGAGCCACGAGATCTTCAAGAAGCGCGTCTTCCCGCTGCTCAACGCCGGCGAGAAGGTATGCTTCGTGCTAATCGACAATTTCCGGCTCGACCAGTGGAGGGTGGTGCAGCCACTGCTCTCCGAGTCCTTCTCCATCTCCGAGGAGCTATACACCACCATCCTCCCCACTTCCACACAATATGCCCGCAACTCCATCTTCGCCGGCCTCATGCCGGAGAAAATCGCCTCGCTATATCCGCAATACTGGGTGGAGGAAGACGAGGACGAGGGGCTGAACATCCATGAGGAGCAGCTCATCCGCACCCAGCTCGAGCGCTTCCGGCGCAAGGAGAACTTCATCTACACCAAGCTCAACGACTCCTCGGCGGGCGAGAAATTCATACAGAAGCTCAGCCAGACCCGCGACATGCCCCTCAACGTGGTGGTGCTCAACTTCATCGACATGCTCTCGCACGCCCGCACCGAGTCGAAGATGATACGCGAGCTGGCCAACAACGACGCGGCCTACCGGAGCCTGACGGAGAGCTGGTTTCGCCACAGCTCGGCCTGCGACATCTTCCGCCGCCTCGCCGAGCTCGGATATACCGTGGTGGTCACCACCGACCACGGCACGATACGCGTGGACAATCCCATAAAGGTGGTGGGCGACCGCAACACCAACACCAACCTGCGATACAAGGTGGGGAAGAACCTCAACTACAATCCGCGCCAGGTCTACGAGATGCGCGACCCGAAGCGCTTCGGGCTGCCGGCGCCCAACCTCTCGAGCGCCTTCATCTTCGCCACCAACGAAGACTTCTTCTCCTATCCCAACAACTATAACTATTACGTGCAGTATTACACCGGCACCTTCCAGCACGGCGGCATCTCGATGCAGGAGATGCTCGTGCCTCTGGTGACGATGCGCCCTAAATGACGGCCACGCCGGCCATCCATGCTATGAGACGACTCCTGGCAGCGGCCGCGGCGATCGCGGCGATCACGGGGTGGGGCAGCGCCCCGGCGCAGCGCCCCGACATGGCGGAGGCCCTGCGCGAGCTCGGGCTCCGCGCCGACAGCGGCGACCCCCGG
>USHH01000227.1 GCA_900554345.1 uncultured Bacteroidales bacterium
TGGGTCGTGCGCTTTCGATGTGGATTGCCCGGGCCGGAGCTTCCGGCCATCAGGAGGGGGATCAGTTGTGGAGCTGATGGAAGACGGGCTTCATCATGAAGGTGAAGGAGTAGTCGCCGTAAGGGAGGCGGTAGGGCTTGAGCGGCAGGGCGCCCCAGCTGTTGACGCATCCGAGACCCATCTGGGCCTTGTCGATGATGACGTTGGTGAAATCGGCCTTCTTCACCTCTGACGAGTGGGTCTGTGCCTTCCAGGAGCCACCGTCGAGGCTTTCGATGGTATAGTCGAGGGCCGAGGCGGAGAAGGGAGCCTCTGCCACGAACTCCAGGCCGTTGCCGGCACGGTTGAGCTGCTTCCAGTAGCGGATGTCGGTCTTGGTGCCGGTCTCCTGCGGACGCACGTAGGGGAAGAACTGCTCATCGACGGTCTGGTTGTAGATGCCGAGGAGCGTGGAGTGGTTGCGGTCGGAGTAGTTCTCCACAGGTCCGCGGCCGTAATACTCGATGGCGTCGAAAGCGAGGGGCATCTGCATCTGCATTCCGAAGCGGAAGAGGTCGGAGACCTCGGCGCCCTTTGTGGCCTTGAAAGCCTCGTTGACGAGCACCGCGCCGTCGCCGTTGACGGTATAGGTCATGTCGAGAGTGCCCTTGACGGAAGGCATCTCGTAGGTGGCGCGGACGCATGCGAGGCCGTCCACCATCTCAGCCTTGATGGCGGTGAGCTTCATCTCGGGATTCTTCCATGCGGCATACTTGTTCTGGAGGTTAGCGCCGTAGTCGTTGTCGGTCGGAGCGCGCCAGAAGTTAGGTGAGAGTGCGCCTTCGGGAGCTATCATCTCTGTGCCTCGGGCCTCGTAGCGTGTGAGGAAACCGGAGTGGCGGTTGAACTCAAGTGTGAAGTCGTCGCCGGAGATGATGAGGTAGTTGGCGTCGCGGTCGTTGATCACGGGCACGG
Organism: uncultured Bacteroidales bacterium; assembly: GCA_900554345.1. Taxonomy (GTDB): domain Bacteria; phylum Bacteroidota; class Bacteroidia; order Bacteroidales; family Muribaculaceae; genus Lepagella. The sequence goes on from USHH01000227.1 coordinate 955, forward strand.
GAGTCACGGCATTGCTCTGCTTGGCGGTGGCGATGTCGAGGGGCGCGGGCTCGGGAGTGCGGAGGGCAAGCTGCTCGCGGGCTATCACGTGGCCGGCGGGAAGGAGGCCTTCGGCATCCTTGAGGGAGTAGGAGATATTGAGGAGCCACTCGCCCTGGTCGGAGATGGCGCCATAGGGAATCGTCACCTCGGTTGTGGCGCCGGGCTTCACGTCGATCTTGTCGATGCGGCCGTCGCGCACGGGCACGCCGTTGTTGAGGAGCACCCAGTCGAGGTTGACGTCGGAGAGGTCGCGGAAGAAGTTCTCGTTATATATCTTCACCTTGCCTGCGGAGAGGTTGGAGGGAGTTGTCCAGATGTTCTGGTAGATATACGACACCTCGTCGGCATGCGGATTGGGGATGCGGTCGGGGTTGACGACGCCGTTGACGCAGAAGTTGCCGTCGGAGGCGTCGAAGCGGTTGAAGTCGCCGCCGTAGCCGTAGATCTCCACGCCGTCCTTGCCGGTGGTGCGGATAGCCTGGTCAACGAAGTCCCAGATGAATCCGCCCTGGAGGTTGGGGTATTTGCGGATGAGGTCCCAGTATTCCTTGAGGCCGCCCATCGAGTTGCCCATGGCGTGGGCGTATTCACACTGGATGAGAGGCATCCTGGCGTCGGTCTTCTTCCCCCATTCCTCCATGCCCTCGTAGCCGTAATACATGGGGCAGAAGATGTCGGTCATACCTGTCTTTCCGGCCTGCTCATACTGCACGGGGCGGCTGGGGTCCTCCTTCTTAGTCCACTCGTAGCCGGCCTCGAAATTGGGGCCGTAGCCGGCCTCGTTGCCGAGGCTCCAGAAGATGATGGAAGGGTGGTTGAAATTGCGCTGCACGTTGCGCTGGTCGCGCTCGAGATGTGCCTTGGCGTAGGCGGGATCCTTGGCGAGCGTCTTGTCGCCGTAACCCATTCCGTGGCTCTCGATGTTAGCCTCGGCCACCATGTAGAGGCCGTACTTGTCGCAGAGGTCATACCACAGGGGATCGTCGGGATAGTGGCATGTGCGCACGGCGTTCATGTTGAGCTTCTTCATGAGCTGGACGTCCTGGAGCATGCGCTCGGGCGACACCACGTAGCCGCCGTCGGGATCGAGCTCGTGGCGGTTGGCGCCCTTGATGAGGATGGGCTTGCCGTTGACGAGCACCTGGTCGCCGACGAGCTCTATCTTGCGGAAGCCGACATTGACGGGCACCACCTCGCCGCTACCTTCCATAGTGGCGGTAAGGGTGTAGAGGTAAGGGGTCTCGGCGCTCCACTTCTTCGGGTTGGCGAGCTTCATGGTGGTGCGGCCGGTGCGGCTGGCGGTGGCGGAGGCCCCCTCGTTGCCGTCGGCGTCGCGGAGGCTCAGGGCCACGGGAGCGTTGCCGGTGAGGGTGAGGTCGACGTTGAGCACGCCATCGGTGTAGTTGTTCTCGAGGTCGGGGGTGACGCGCACGTCGGCCACGCGCTTCTTGGAGCGGGCGTAGAGGTATGAGTCGCGTGCCACGCCGGAGAGGCGGAAGAAGTCCTGGTCCTCGAGATAGGAGCCGTCACACCAGCGGAACACCTGGAAGGCGATGAGGTTCTCCTTGCCGGGCACGAGATATTTTGTGAGGTCGAACTCGGCCTCGAGCTTGCTGTCCTCGCTGTAGCCCACGTAGCGGCCGTTGACCCAGAGGTAGATGTTGGAGGTGACGGAGCCGAAGTGTGCGAATATCTCCTTGCCTTTCCAGTCGGCGGGCACCTTTATCTCGCGGCGGTACGTGCCGACATGGTTGTTCTTTGTGGGCACGATCGGGGGATTGGTCTCCGACTGGTTGCGCCAGGGATAGCAGTTGTTGACGTAGATGGGGTCGCCGTATCCGTTGAGCTCCCACATGCCGGGCACCTGGATGTTGTCCCAGCCACGGTCGTTGAAGCCTGGCTTCCAGAAATCGACGGGGCGCTGGTCGGCGTCGTTGACCCAGTTGAATTTCCAGGTGCCGTTAAGACTAAGGTAGTTGCCCGAAGCTTTTCTGTCGAGCTGGGAGAGGGCGGCCTCGCCGGGGCGGTAGGCGAAATTGGCGGCCCTCATGGGGGCGCGGTTCACGGCGTTGACGCGGGGG
>USHH01000228.1 GCA_900554345.1 uncultured Bacteroidales bacterium
TGGAGACCCTCCTGCGAGCGGGAACTGCCGCCGACACCGGTATGCTTCAGATGCATCAATGCCTCACGCGCCGTCGGGAACGTGAGCCGTATATCCTCCGTTGCCGTCTCGACCTCTGAGAAACACTCCTTCGCCATCTCACGGATCTGTTCCTCAGTGTGGTAGAGAAGCCCGTAGGGACGCGCAGGATTCAGCTCCGCGAGATTGCCGCACACGAACGTGGAGCACACCAGCATTCCTCCAGGCCTCAGCCTCTCCGAAGCGTCACGCAGGAAGCGGCGGAGGTTTACCATCCATTGCAGCGTCGAGGCCGACACTATATAGGCATAGGAGTCGCCGCTACGCGCTATCCATCGCTCGGCGTCGGCTGTAAACGCACGTTCCTCAGCGGCAAGTCCTCGCGGCTCCACATCATAGAGCTCCACATAGTCTATCGCCGCCGGATGCAGTAGCCCGGCCATCATGCCGGTCAGTATACCGGTGCCGGGGCCGATCTCGAGCATACGGCCACCGGTGCCCGGCTTATGAGACCTAAGTAGCTCGGTGAGGCGTGAGGCGATCCGGCGCTGCGCCGTCGCCGCCTCGTCGTAGGTAGGCGTCGCCGCCTCAAACCGTTTGCCCACCTTGGCCGTGTCCTGTATCGTGCTGCGGATGATGGTCGAGAGGTCGCGGAAGTGTGCGCCGGGAAGCGTGATGACCTCTCCCGCGCCGTTCATCCTCCATGCGTTGAGCTGGTTGGCCGGCGGTATGATGCGGTCATTGTCGGAGATGTAGACGCGACTCCACTCGAACGCGGATACCGAAGTCGCGCCGGCGCTCTCGCGGGCGATGAACTCCAGCTCGCTCTTCAGCACCCCGATGTCGTCGGGCGTGTCGGCTGTCTTCTCCTCGATCCCCTTCCATTCGTCGGAGTCGGCCGCCATCCTGCGCCGGAATTTCCGGAGGTTCCTCTCGTCGAGATTCTCCATAGTGCCGTGGAAGATAGCCTGCGGTATGCCGAGAGTGTCGTGGCAAGGTGAGGGAGTGCCGTTGACGGCCACAGCATGGGTCACCATCGGTTTCGGAAGCACCCGTCCGGCCGCCCATACGCCCAAACTCCAGGCGAAGACATAGACCGTGGCATAGCTTTTCAGAGCCTCCGTGTCGAATGCCAGGTCGCTGTAGCCGCTGGCCACGGCCACATCCCATCCCTGACGGTCGATTCCACTGTAGAACGATGCGCCGGTGCTCCATCCCGCGAATATCAGGATGAGCCTGTCGTTGCCCTCCTTCTTAAGAAATTCCAGTTTCATAGCTTTCAAGTATGTCAAACAGAGGGGAGAAGCGCTCTATTTCGAGCGCGGCGTTGAGAGAGAAGCGTATCCTTTCGCCACCGGGCGGCACTGTCGGCCGCCTGATGGGAAGGGCAAGGAAACCCGCCTCGCCTATGCGGACCGCAAGCTCCACGGCTTTCACCGGATCGCCGGTGATAAAGGGTATGATCTGGCTCGTCGACGGGCAGAGCTCCTTCGCATGCGGCGGCATCTGGCTGCGGAACGCCTCTCCGAGACGCTTCAGATGCTCCCTCTCCTCAGCCATCCCCTCGATCTTCTCTATCATGAGATATGTCCATGCGGCGCATGCCGGAGGCAGCGCGGTGGAGAAGATGAAGGAGCGGGCCGTGTTGAGAAGGTAGTCGCGCATCTCCGCGTCGCATACAGCTGCGGCGCCTGACGAGGCGGCAGCCTTACCGAAGGTCAGTATGATGATGTCGAACCCGCCGATGAGCCCCTGCTCCTCGGCGAGTCCGAGACCTCTGTCGCCCCTCACTCCGAAGCCGTGGGCCTCGTCGAGATATAGCATAACCTTGGGATTGCCGCGCTTGATATCCACGAGTTCGCGGAGCGGCGCCTCGTCGCCGTCCATGCTGAATATCGACTCGGTGACGATGACAAGCCTGTCGTAGTCCTGGCTTTTCTTAGCCACCATCTTGCGCAGCGCCTCCATATCGTTGTGGCGGAAGCGGGGGAACTCGCACCCGCCGAGGCGCAGGCCGTCGACGATTGAGGCGTGTATCAGCTTGTCGCAGACGAAGAGCGTGCCGGGCCGGTTGAGAGCCGATATGCAGCCGGTGTTGGCGTGGTAGCCGGAGTTGAAGAGCAGAGCCTTGCGCCCGTAGAGGTCGCCGAGGCGTTCCTCGAGCATGGCGTAGTGGTGCTGGCGGCCGCTCAGCAGGCGCGAGGCCGACGAGCTCATGGGGGCGTCGCCGAAGCGCCGCGCGAACTCCGCATGGAGCTCCGGCATGCGTGTGGCCAGCCCGAGATAGTCGTTGCTGCATAGATCCACCATTCCCGGCCGGTATTCCGCCGGGATGCGACGTAGCCTTCCTTCCTCCTCGAGGTGGCTGAGATGAGTGCCGTAGATTGCCGATGCCTGTGTCATCCTTCCTCCTTCACGAGTTGCTTGAGTGCGGTGCAGAGCGTCAGCAGCTGCTCGTCGCTCACCGCCATATACGGCGGCATGATGTAGGCGTTCCGGCCGAAGGGGCGTATCCATACACCCTTCTCCACACAGCGTTTCTGGAATTCTCCGAGATTCACCGGATGTGTGAGCTCTATCACGCCGATGCCGCCGAGCACGCGCACGTCGGCCACGTTGTCCCAGCCGCGTGCCTCCTCGAGCTCGCGGGTCATGATCGCCTCGATCTCCTTCACCCTCTTCTGCCATGGGGAGGAGAGCAGCAGCTTCGTCGAGGCCACCGCCACGGCGCAGGCCAGCGGATTGCCCATGAACGTGGGGCCGTGCATCATCACTCCCGACTGCGAGCGGGCCACCATGTCGGCCACTTTCGCCGTCGCGCCCACGGCCGAGAAGGTCATGAAGCCGCCGGTGATGCTCTTGCCGATGAGCATGATGTCGGGCTGCACGCCGGCGTATTCCCAGGCGAAGAGCTTTCCGGTGCGTCCGAAGCCGGTGGCTATCTCGTCGAATATCAGCAGGATTCCGAGCTCGTCGCAGAGTTTGCGGAGCTCCACGAGATACTGCGGATGGTAGAAGCGCATGCCGCCGGCGCCCTGCACCA
>USHH01000229.1 GCA_900554345.1 uncultured Bacteroidales bacterium
TCTACGGCATGCCGGGGCCGGGGCGTGTTTGCGGCCCCAGCCGGCACCGATGCCGTCGCCGCCTCCGGTGACGACAGCGACCTTACCCGAAAGGTCGAAAAGAGAATTGATATCCATGATATGATGTCGTTGACCAACTTATTCCTGATATAATCCTCTAACATCTCCATCGCCGTTATTGTTTATCGCGCGGTTTGTCATGTATGGATCGCGGTGCTTGTCTGCTTCTCCACGAAGCGGCCAGGGGTCATGCCGAACTGCTTCTGGAAGCATTTCGAGAAATAACTGCTGCTGTTGAAGCCCACCATAAACGATATCTCACTTATGCGGTATCTGTTCTCCTTCAGCAGCTCGGCGGCCTTCTTCAGGCGTGTGATCTGTATGATCTCGTTGGGAGTGACGTCGGCGAGGAGCTTGATCTTGGCGTAGAAGCCGCTGCGGCTGATGCCGAGACGAGAGGCGAGGAAATCGACCGTGAGCTCCGGATTGGAGAAATTCTCCTCGATGATATCGTTCATCCTCTTGAGAAACTCACTGTCCTGCTCGTTGGGGGCGAGCGTGGCCACCGGCTCGAGCGGCATCGTGGAATACTTCTCCCTGAGGCGGCGTCTCATCTCCAGGATATTGGCCACATTGGCCTCGAGCACGTTGATGGAGAAGGGCTTCTCCACATAGGCGTCGACGCCGGCCTTGAACCCCTCGACCTTCGACGGGGAGTCGGTGCGGGCAGTGAGCATCACGAAGGGGATATGGCTCAGGGCGCTGTCGGCGCGCACGGTGCGGAGCACCTCGGCGCCGTTCATCACCGGCATCATCCAGTCGCAGATGATCATCGACACCCGGCACGTGGCGAGCACGTCGAGGGCCTGGCGCCCGTCGGCGGCCGTCACGACATCGAAAGTCTCCGAGAAGCGTGAGGCGATGAAGCGCCTCATCTCCTCATTGTCGTCGACCACCAGCATGGTGTCGCGTCCGGAGTCCGGCACGGCATTGACGCATTTCGATACGGCGGGAGCCTTAACACCGATACCGGAGGTTTCAGGCTGCCGCTTTCCGGCCTGTTCGGGCTGTCGGAGCGGGAGCGTGGCCACAAACCGAGAGCCCTTACCCGGCTCGCTGTCGACAGTAATGCCGCCGTGATGGGTCTCCACGATGCCTTTCACTATACTGAGACCGAGTCCCGTACCGCCGCGCGACTCGTTGACGTTGTCGATGATCTGATAGAACGGAGTGAAGATCTTCTCGAGATTCTCCTTGCGGATGCCTATGCCGTCGTCGGCAACAGCGATATGGAAGCTGTCGCCCCCGGCCGTCGGGCCACATTCGACCTTCACCACCGACCGCGTGAACTTCCGGGCGTTGTTGATGAGATTGCTCACCAGTTTGGTGAACGACTCGGCGCAGATGTCGGCTTCCAGCTTCCCGTCGGCGATGTCGACTAAGAGCTCGATACCCTTGTGCTGGAGCGAAGGACGGAAACGCTCGGCCACCTCCCTGACGAGTGGTGCCACCGGCTGATGGCGGAAATCGGCCGGCAGGGCGCTCTCCTCCACCTTCTTGAAGTCGAGCATCTGGTTGACGAGCGAGAGCAGCCTGCGGCTGTTGCGCTCCATCACCCGGAGGTCTTCATCCACCTCCGGATGCGAGCCGGCCACCACCGGCATGATCTTCTCGAGCGGACCGATGATGAGCGAGACGGGAGTGCGTATCTCATGGGCCACGATGGTGAAGAACTTCAGCTTGGCGCGATACACCTCCTTTGTCTTGTTGTCGCTGATGCGCTCGAGCTCCTTGCGGTAGAGCCTCTCCTTGCGCATGCGCTCGCGGCGTAGCAGCAGATAGGCCGCGCCGACGATCATCGCCATATAGACGGTCTTCATCCACCAGGTGGCATACCATGGCGGGAGCATCTCTATGCACAGCGAAGCCGCGTGTCCGCTCCATACGCCGTCGTTGTTGGAGGCCTCCACCAGAAGGGTATAGGTGCCGGGCGGAAGATTGGAGTATGTGGCGCTCCCCCTGTTGCCGGCATCGATCCATTCCTTGTCGAAGCCCTCGAGACGGTAGCGGTAGCGGTTGCAGAGAGGATTGGCATAGCTCAGGGAAGCGAAATTCACCGTAAACACATGGTCGTCGGGGGTAAGCACAAGCTTATCGACGGTATTCAGTTCTTCCGGAAGACGGTCGGAGCCCACCTCAACGGGGCGGGAGCCGATCTCAAGGCCGGTGAACAACACCGGCGGCACAAAGGAGTTGAGCCTCACCTCGAGCGGGCGCAGCACGCTGAGACCGTTGAGAGTGCCCAGATAGAGAGAGCCGTCGGAGGCGAGAAGCGCCGCCGAGGCCGCAAACTGCGAGCCGGAGAGTCCGTCGTGGCGGTCGAAGCGTTCGGCGTTGCCATCCTTGGTGAGCCTGACGAGGCCGTTGTTGGTAGCCAGCCATATATCGTCGCCCACCTTGGTGACCGACGAGACATGGCCCGACGGCGACCGGGCGTCGAGAGTCCGGATCTTCCTGTCGCGGCGGTTGTAGACGGCGGCTCCCCCCACTGTGCCGATGAGCATGTTGCCCTCGTTGTCGATGAACAGGTCGTTGACATGATTGTGGGGGATGGCCAGAGGGCGGGTGTTCCTGTCGATAGCGCTCAGGGTGTGCGAGCGCGGATCATATATCAGCACGCCTTTGCCCTGAGAGGCGAGCCACAGCCTGCCGTCGGGGTCCTGCTCGATATCGAGCACCCACACCCCGAGGTCGGCGACCTTGGCGAATACCTCCCGCGAGGGGTCGTAGACATAGAGGGCGTCAAACGACACCATCCATATGCTGCCGTCGCGCCCCTTTGTCATGGCATAGCTGCTGTAGGAAGTGTCGCCGTCGGCCAGCGGCACGGGGTGCCACGCTCCGGTCGAGGTGTCGAGCCATCCGGCGCCACCGCAGTAGGTGCCCACCCAGAGGCGCTGCCCGTCGGGGCAGAGGGCATGCACGTTGTCGCGCCCCTCTCCGCGGCGCAGGGGATAGTGGCTGAAGAGGGCCCCGGCGGGGGGTATACGACGAGCTC
>USHH01000230.1 GCA_900554345.1 uncultured Bacteroidales bacterium
AGCGGTGTGACCGCCTCCGCAGGAGGAGGCTGATAAAAGATCAAAGAAAAGCTGCTGATGCTGACAAAATCGAAATCCTTTCTGTACATCGTGCTCGCGCTGGCGGCCGGCGTCGCCCTGCCGGCAGTGGCGGCCACCATCAAGGGGAAGGTGAGCGACGCCGATTCGGCTCCTCTTCCGGGAGTGGCCGTGGAGCTGCTCCAGCTCCCGGACTCCGTGCGGAGCGGAGCCACGATGACCGATGGCGCCGGCGAATACACCTTCTCAGGCATCAGGCCGGGCAGATACAGCATTATCTATGCAATGACCGGCATGGACCGAGCCGTGGCACCGACAGTCCCGAAAAGGTGCAAAAACGCCTCGTGCGCGCAAAGGTCGAGCTTCAGACCGCTAATACCTATGATTATTTCGTCATCAACGACACGGTGGAACGCGCCGTGCGCGAGATCAACGCCATCATGCTCGCCGAGACAGTGGTCACGGGGGTTCGCACAGCGGTGGTGGCCAAGGAAGACACCATCGAATTCAACGCAGGCTCGTTCCACACCAATCCCAACGCCAATGTGGAAGACCTGCTGAAGAAGCTCCCGGGAGTGGAGGTGGGCAGCGACGGCTCGATCACATCCGGAGGCAAGACCATCACCAAGATTCTCGTCAACGGCAAGGAATTCTTCGGCGACGATCCGAAGATGGCATCGAAAAACCTCCCCTCTTCGATGGTGGAGAAGGTGCAAGTCGTAGACCGCAAGAGCGAGCTGGCTCGCCTCACGGGCGTTGACGACGGCGAAGACGAGACAGTGATCAACCTCACCGTAAAGAAAGACATGAACAACGGCTGGTTTGGCAACGTGGGGGGCGGTTACGGCACCGATAAGCGATACCGGGGCGACCTCTCGATCAGCAATTTCAAAGACGGCAACCAGTTTACCATCATCGGGGGCGCCAACAACATCAACGAGGCAGGATACACCGACCGCGGGCGCGGGCGTTTCTCGGGCTTCGGCAGCAGCGGCGGCATCAACACCACCCAGCGACTCGGCATCAACTTCAACATCGGCAACGGCGAGAAGCTCCGCTTCGGCGGTAACGTGTTTTACTCCCATTCCGACCGCGATGCCCGTTCTCTGTCGGAGACACAGTATATATTCCCCGACTCCGTGAGCTATCAGCACTCGGGCTCGCGCACCCGCGACAAGGGCCACAACATAAGTTCCGACTTCCGACTGCAATGGAATATCGACGACAACAACACGCTCGACTTCCGCCCGCGCTTCTCCTTCAACAGCCGGAGCACCGAGCTCAACGACTCCTCGCGCCTTCTCGCCGGCACCGACGGCTCCACACTCATCAACACCAACGAGAACATCCGCTCCAGCCAGGGCAACAGCTACGAGGTTTCAGGAGAGCTGATCTTCAACCATAAGGTGGCCTCGCATCCCGGACGTTCCTTCAGCCTCCAGGCCAACTACTCCTTCTCCGACACCCGCGAGAAGTCGACCACCTGGAGCGACATCGAATACCTCCTGCGCCAGGAAGACACCGAGAAGCTCTACCGGTATATCGACAACAAGACCTGGAGCAACACCCTCGGCGCACGCCTCACATGGACCGAGCCCCTCGGCGACCCGGCCAAAGGCAATTACCTCCAGGCAGGCTACCGCATCAACTACCGCTGGAACAACGCCGACCGCTACACATATAATCTGCCCCTCGACGACTTCACGCCGGAGCTCGGCATGACCCACATCTCGTCAGTGCCCCCCGGCGCCGAGCTCTCGACCGACCTCTCCAACAGCTTCCGCAACACCTTCTTCAACCAGGAGCTGCAGATCGGCTACAAGAAGACATCGAAGACCCTCAACCTCGACGCCGGCCTGATGTTCTCCCCATCCAGCAGCAAGAGCGAGGACCTCATCGACGACGCCCGCGACATACCGCGCCGATGGGTCTGGAACGTGTCGCCCTACGCCCGCATGCGGTATAAGTTCAGCAAGACGAGCTCCCTGATGGTGCACTACCGGGCGCGCACGAGCCAGCCATCGATGACGCAACTCCAGCCTGTGGCCGACATCTCCGACCCCCTCAACATCACCGTCGGCAACCCCTCGCTTAAGCCTACCTTCACTCAGAACATCGGAGGCCACTTCAACCGATTCAACGCCGACAGCAAGCAGTCGATATTCGCCGTGCTCAACACCTCGTTCGCCCTCAACACCATCGTGAGCCGTGCCACTACCGACCCGACGACAGGCGCCCGCACCACCACCTACACCAATGCCGACGGCAACTTCAACATCTTCGGCATGACCATGCTCACGCAGCCGCTGCGCAACCAGAAGTGGCGCTTCAACGTGCGCTTCAACGGCCGCTACTCCACTACCCCCGGCTACATCAACGGCGACTACAACCGTATGGGCAACCTCAACCTCTCCCCTACCGCCGGCCTCACCTTCTCGAGCGACGTCTTCCAGATGACGGTCAATCCCACCTATTCATTCGGAATGGTCACCAACTCGCTGAAGATGCAGAAAAACCGCTACACCCACACCTACGGCTTCTCTGCCGACGCCTCGCTCTACCTCCCCTTCGGCCTCGAGCTCAGCTCCGACGTCAACTTCTCCAACACCGCGGGCTACTCTTCGGGCTTCAACGCCAGGGAATGGCTCTGGAACGCCGAGCTCTCCTACTCTGTGCTTCGCGACAAGTCGCTCACCTTCAGCGTCAGGGCCTACGACATACTGGGACAGAACAAGAACGTGGCGCGCTCCGTGAGCGCCAACACCATCGTCGACAGCCGCTACAACGACCTCACGCGCTACGTGATGGTGGGCGTCACCTGGAAATTCAACACGCTGAAAAAGAAGAAGACGGAAGGCGACATGCCGTTTGGCGACATGCCTCCCGGTCCCCCTCCGGGCGACCGCGGAGGACACCACGGCCCACCTCCGGGTCATGGCGGCGGGCGGCCGCCCGTCCGAAAAACAAAACCCCACTGACAGAGCC
>USHH01000231.1 GCA_900554345.1 uncultured Bacteroidales bacterium
CAGCGCGGCTGCCCTTCTCGTCGACGTAGATTTTGGCGGCGTGCACGATGCGCCCGAGCGTAGTGCCGTGGCCGTCAAGCATGGCGTTAAAGTCCAGCCTGTTCATGCCCATGGCTTTCAGTATATCGAGGAGCTCGAAGGAGCTCTCCTGTGAGAAGCAGGGCAGCGTGATGATTGTCTTGGTGTCCTTGCGTGCCTCCAGGACGGCGTTGATGTCGTCTTCTCCCACTGACTCGTCGTCGGCCATGAAGAGCACCATCTCGTAGTTGCCGCTGCCGTATTTCATCGACACCATCTCCATGCGGTCGGTCCTGGCGTAGCCGAAGGTCTTCTGCTGCTTCATGAAGTCGGCTTTGGAGCGCGAGCCGTCGGCGTTGGTGAAGTCGCCCTGCTCGGTGGCTTCCTCCATGAATGGGAAGAGCCAGAGACCGTTGAAGTAGAAAGCGTTGACCACCACGAGCTCGGAACCGGCCAAAGGCTTGTTCAGCAGGTTGGGGATGAGGCCGTGGGTTCTGTCGCTGACCCATGCGTTGATCCGGTCCTTGCCTTCGGAGGCGAGCGGGCATGTGTTGAGGGCGCCGTCGTAGCTGGTGCCTATCGTGTTGGCGAATGTCGGGTTGATCTTCAGGCCTTCGTTGAGCCATAGCGAGTTGGCCAGCGAGATCTGTACCTGTCCGTCGAGGTCGGGCAGCTCTGAGAGCATCACGCGGTTGTAATTGTTGAGCGCCGCGAGGCCAGCCTCGCCGCTTTCCAGCCCGAGTGTCCTGAGCACCTCGTCGCGTGTCTCGCCGTCGTCGCCGTTGGCCATCATCGAGAGCACGGAGAATACGCTGTAGGGCACCACCGTGATGTTCTCGTCTGCGCGGGCGTTCTTCTGCAGATTGCTCCAGAGGCTGAAGGCGAAGGTGTTGTTGACGCCGACGCCGGAGCGTGTCTCGGAGTCCATCTCGATAGCTTTATATGGTGTCCGTTCAATCACGGGGTCTTCCTCTACGGGATTGTCGACCGGTTCGTCGACCGGCGGTTCGACCGGGTTGATGTCCTGCGGGCTGTCGCTGGAGCAGCCGGCGATGCAGAGTGCCAGAAGCGAGGCGCCTGCTACAATTGTAAATCTCTTCATAATGATATTTTTAAGTTTAATTTCTCCTTTATTCATCCGACATCAGATATCTTTCTGATAACCATAACATATACTTAGGCCGGTGAAAGGTAGTGAGGAATCCGTGAATCCGGGGTCTCTGCCTGTAACAATATGACCGAGGGTTTCGCCTTGATATAGATAATAGCCGTTGCTTTTTCCACCCCACCCCCACACGCAGTGCAGGTAATGCTTATAGAATGTCTTACCATCTGGATATGTGGTTTCACCGATTTGATAGCCGTCAAGAATCCAGGAATGACCTTCCCATTGGAATCTGTTTATATTATATTTTCCGCTGCAAATCAATGGTCCTTGAGTCGAATTGAATTGAGATTCCAGAAGGTCTGCATTGAAATAAACCTCTTTGGCATTTATATACCCCATGTTATTGATGGTACGGGCGATATATTTTGGCTCAGCCAATGTTTCCTCGGCTAAATATTCGGCTTCGGTATTCTCTTTATTTCCACATATTCTGAACAACCTCGCCCAACCGTCATGCCTTGAGTCTGCCATCATGGCAGTCCAATTGAACGAATCTGATCCGTAGGACTGTGGCCACTTATTGCACCCCATCATGGTGCCGACGGCAAGAGGAACACATCCGACAACAGACGTCTCACCTGTCGTTGTCAGGCAGTAGGTATTGTATGGGGCGCTTTGATGGAATTTCTGCAGGAAAGAAGAGCGTGGCGCACGGATTATCCTGAATAATTCGGGAGAAGGCCCTTCAAAATCATGCTTTCCGGTATCCACCGGGTTGATTGCGGCCGCCGAGAGATAGCGGTTCATATACCATGATAGGCCCTTGTTCTCGATGGTATCGGACAGATGGAGTGAACCTTCGTCCGAGAGGGCGTAGACCGGCTCGAGGCGGTCGTCGGATGACAGTACGGCGAAGCCCCCGTCGTTCTCATAGTTCACGATGTAGAACTGACCGTTGATGTCAGAGCCATCGGCACGCGTGATGGTATTGAGGAATTCCACGTTCTTCACCGTCCGTCCAGCCCTCGTGGCGCCGAAGAAGTCGGAGAAACTCCTCTCTGCTTTCCTGATGGCGTCGTCGAGAGGGACGAAATGGCTGTTGTGATTCCCGGGTTCGGGAATCGGCTCGGGTAGGTGTTCGTTGTCGGAGCAGCCGGCGAGGACTGCGATGAATAGACATCCGAGCAGTCGAAGCACGTTTTTCATTTTTATGTTCATGGTCTTGAAGGGTTAGGTTATGATATAGTGATAAAAAAGGAGAGAGGCGAATAAGGATGGAAGAGAAACAAGTCTTAGTTGAAAGAAATCGAAACCCTATCTATTATAATATTCGGACTAATCTCCGCAGCAAAGATACGTAAACTTCAGTTAACTTCCAAATAAAAGTTAATTTATTCAGGAGTAGTCAGGAGTGTATTTAGGGGGAGGGAGAGGAAGCGGGCGGCGGAGGCGGCGAGGACGGGGCGGAGGTCGCGGCCGGCGCTCTGCGAGAGAGAGGCTACGACCTCGTCGATGGACTGGGGCGAGTCGTCGGTCTCGGCGAGGGCCTTTCCGGCTTCCAGTGCCTTGGCGAGGCTCTCCGGATTGAACCGGGCGCCGAAGGAGAGCCAGAGGCCGCCGTGGAGCAGCATCTCCGCCACCTGCGGCTTGCCACGGAAGCCATGCACCACCCACGGCTGCGAGGGCTGCATGTCGCGGCGAAGCCCCAATATTATGTCGTGGGCCTTCACCTCATGAAGTATCAATGGCTTGCCGAGCCTCTCCGAGAGCTCTATGTGAGCCTTCAGCACCTGGAGCTGGCGGAAGAGCGGGCCGCCCCTGGCGATGTCGACGCCACACTCCCCTACCGCCACCACGGCGGGAAGCG
>USHH01000232.1 GCA_900554345.1 uncultured Bacteroidales bacterium
GACTGCCAGTATAGAGAATAAAGCGGATTTTCAGTCGAGGCTCCACTCGAAGAGGCCGGCGGAGTTGTCGGCGGGGAGGTCGATCTCCATCTTCACGGCGGTGGTGGTCACGGGGTCGAACATCACTTTGTTGGCGCTCCCTTTCTCCACGCTGTAGGCCGACGGATTGACTACCGGCTGCCACTCTCCGGCGGCGTCGCGATAATACATCCTCCAGGCTTTCGGCACGCGACAGCCGCCCCACGGGCCGTCGTCATACCAGTAGACGGTGGCGCTGCCTACCTCTTTCTCTGCGGGGAACTCGTAGCTGATCCACTCCGTGGTGCCCTGCTTCGGCCACCAGTGGTAGTAGGGTATCGAGCGGTCGTTCTCGTCCTGCGGCACGAGGCCGTCGCTGATCGAGGAGAGGGCGCCCTCACGCGAGGAGGCGTCGACCTTGCTCTGCGAGGCGAGCGTCGGGGGCATCGTGGCGCGTGCGGCGCTGAGGTCCTGCGCCATCCATACCTCCATATTGCCGCGTCCGCGGTGGTTCCATGCGTAGTAGGGGATGAGGTTGACCTTCACGTCCTTAGTGCCGAGGCGTCCCTTGTCGTCGTAGCCGAGCACCTGCGCGTCGGTCGTGATCTTCACCACGCCCTCGAGCAGCTCCGGCTCGAAGGTCTCCGTGAACACGGGATTGCGGTTGACCAGCGTGCTGAGCACGTCGAAGTCATTGTCGGGGAACTCCGCGCAGAATACGATCGGGCCGCGCTCCACGGCCACCATGCCGCGGTCGGCCTCCACCTTGTTGTGGGCCTTCACCGTGCGCACCGGCATGTCGAGACTGAGCTCAACCCTGTCGCCCTTCTTCCAGTCGCGGCTGATGGTGTAGTAGCCGTCGGCGGTGAGCTCACCGTCGGCCGGCCTGCCGTTGACGAGCACCTTGTAGCCGGGGCGCAGGTTGTCGCTGTAGGTATAGAGGTTGCTGGGCACGGGCTGGTTGCGCACCCATCCGGGGATGCGGAGCTTGAGGGCGAAGCGCCCTGCCTTGTTCTTATCGACCGTCACGGCGATGTCGCCCTTCCAGGGATAGTCGGTCTTCTGGCTGAGCTCCACCTTCCTGCCGTTGACGTCGAGGTCGGCGTCGTTCGACATATAGAGGTTGACGTAGACGTTATCGTCCTTCACGGCATATACGTAGCCGGGGAGCGACGGGATGAAGCGGGCGATGTTGGAGGGGCAGCATGCGCAGCCGAACCAGGGCTGGCGCTGGTGCTGGCCCATGCTCTGGAGCGGATTGGGATAGAAGAACGCCCCGCCGTCGAGCGACACGCCGGAGATGAGGCCGTTGTAGAGGGTGCGCTCGGCCACATCGTAGTATTTCGAGTCGCCGTGGAGGAGGAAGAGGCGGTGGTTGACGTAGACATTGCCGATGGCGGCGCAGGTCTCGCAGTAGGCCGACATATTGGGGAGCTCGTAGTTGGCTCCGAAGGCCTCGCCGTTGCTGGTGGCGCCGATGCCGCCTGTGATGTAGTATTTCTTGCCCACGATATTGTCCCAGATGCGGTCGATGGCCTTGATGTAGGCGGAGTCGCCGGTGAGGGCGGCCACATCGGCCATTCCGGCATACATGTAGGCGGCGCGCACGGCGTGGCCTACGGCCTCATCCTGCTCCACCACCGGCTTGTGGGCCTGGCTGTACTCGTCGCGGCGGCTGGTGTAGCCGCGCTTGTCGAGGAAGTACTTGGCCTGGTCGAGATACTTTTTGTCGCCCGTGACGAGGTAAAGCTTCGCCAGGGCCATCTCGGCGATCTGATGACCCGGCACGCGGGCCACCTGGCCGGGACCGTCGCCGATCTCGCGGCATACGCAGTCGGCATACTTTATGGCGATGTCGAGGAAATTGCGCTTGC
This sequence comes from uncultured Bacteroidales bacterium, assembly GCA_900554345.1. Lineage (GTDB taxonomy): Bacteria > Bacteroidota > Bacteroidia > Bacteroidales > Muribaculaceae > Lepagella. The sequence continues at coordinate 1,893 of USHH01000232.1, forward strand.
CTGTGGCCTGATAGTGGGCGATGGCTCCCTCCACCATGTGGCCGAGATTGTAGAACTCATGGCTGAGGTCTTCCACCGCTTCCCAGCGTTTCGAGCCGGCCCACTCATGCGGGTGCTTAGGGTTCATCGTGCGGCTGGTGTAGAGATAGCCGTCGGGCTCCTGGGCCGCGGCCACGATCACGAGCACACTGTCGATATATGCCTCGAGCTTCGGGTCGGGATACGTCTGGAGCAGGTAGGAGGCGCCCTCGATCGTCTTGTAGACGTCGGTATCGTCGAACGACAGGCCGCCGACCTTTATGGTGTCGCTGGGATGGGCGGCCTTGATGAAATTCTCATAGCGTCCGGTCTCCTCGCATTTGCTGAAGGCAAGGGGAATGGTGACTTCCCGGCTTGCCTTGAGGCGCTTGCCCCAGAAGCTGTCGGTCACCTTCACCGACGTGAAGGGCACGGGATTGATCGGATAGCCGTGGCTCTGGCTCTGGCTCTTCTTCGGGGCCGCCGAAGCCGGAGCCAGCGCGATGGCGAGCGCGGCTGTCATGATTAAGGTTTTTTTCATGTGTGTCGGTTATTATTGTTTCGGTATATATTCATCGTATAGACGCAGGGAGCCTACGTATCCTGTAAACGGCCATTCCCCCTCGGCATTGCGTCCGAGAGTGACATATTGCGAGGGCTTGACGAGCAGCTGGATGTCTTTCTCGCTGATGAGCTCGCCGTCGACGTAGACGCGCTCGATGCGTCCGTCGAAGCAGACGTATACGTCCTGCCACTTTCCGGCCTTCGACGCGGCATCCTTCCATCCTGCGTCCTCATACCAGCCGTAGTGCTGCATCATGCCGCATCGGGGCTCCGTGCCGTTGACGGCCATGATCTTCTCCAGCTCGTCGTGGCTGGTGGTGAAGTCGGCCACGCACTCGTTCTCCTCGAGCGTGGGATTGAGGATGGTCATCTCGAGGGTGTAGGGGCAGTTGTCGCGCATTGTGGCGGGTAGCATGAAGCTGGAGCGGTAGACCTGCGAGCCGTCGAACTCCATCCCCTTGCGTCCGGCTATCTCCCTGACCACTGCCGGCCTGTCGAGCGGCTCGTAGTAGC
>USHH01000233.1 GCA_900554345.1 uncultured Bacteroidales bacterium
CCGGCGAGATGCGCCGCCTCGCGGAGGCCGACCTCCCGCTGGTGCGCCACGAGCGCCTCACCTCCGACGTCATCAAGACCTTCCGCTCGCAGGGGCTCGACGACAAGGTGCTCCTGCTCGAGAGCCAGGGGGAGCTCTACACCACCTACTACGAGCTCGACGGGATAGCCGACAGCTACTACGGGCCCCTCGCCCCCTCCACGGGATATGTCGACGTCTTCGACATCCGCCCGATGAAGGAAGGCTTCCTGCTGCTGGGCTTCGACGCCTCCGACCGCAGCCGCCCCGCCGCTCCTAAGGTGCAGGAGAAGATGTATGGCGCCTTCACCGACTACCTGCGCTTCAACCGCATCATCGGCATAGAGAACGTGGGCGAGCTCAACCGCGCGGTGAAGGCGCGCGACACGGCGCGCCTCATCAATGTGGCGGAGGCCATGCACGACAAGCTCCTCGGCCGCATCAGCGACGAGATAGCGCGCCGCCGCGAGGAGGGGGGCGCACGCATCATCCTCCTCGCCGGGCCCTCCTCGTCGGGAAAGACCACCACCTGCAAGCGCCTCGCCGTGCAGCTGATGACCAACCTCATCGTGCCTAAGATGATCTCGCTCGACGACTATTTCGTCGACCGCGAGCTCACCCCGCGCGACGAGAGCGGCGACTACGACTACGAGAGCCTCCACGCCCTCGACCTCGCGCGCTTCAACTCCGACCTCACGCGCCTGCTCGCCGGCGAGGAGATCAACCTCCCCACCTACAGCTTCGAGCTCGGCCGCCGCGTGGAGAAGAGGCGCCCCCTCTCGCTCGGAAAGCACGACGTGCTGCTCATCGAGGGAATCCACGGCCTCAACCCGGAGCTCACCGCAGCCCTCCCCCCCAGAGACATCTACAAAGTGTATGTCTCGGCGCTCACAACCCTCCACATCGACGACCACAACTGGATCTCCACCACCGACAACCGCCTCCTCCGCCGAATCGTGCGCGACAACAAATACCGCCACACCTCGGCGCTCGACACGCTGCGGCGCTGGCCCAGCGTGAGGCGCGGCGAGGAGAGATGGATCTTCCCCTTCCAGGAGAACGCCGACGCCACCTTCAACTCCTCGCTCATCTTCGAGCTGGGAGTGATGAAGCCATACGCGGAGCCGCTGCTCCACGACGTGCCCCACAATGTGGAGCAATACGCGCAGGCCTACCGGCTGATGCGTCTGCTGGAGTATTTCCAGCCCATCACGGCCGCCCAGATTCCCTCCACCTCGCTGCTGAGGGAATTCCTCGGCGGCTCCTCCTTCAGATACTGACCGCCAGGCCCACCGGCTATGGCAGAGGCGTCTTTCCGCTCGGAAAGACGCCTCCCTTCTATCTTTAATAAAGCAGAGATGCCGCATCACGCATGGCTCCCCCTCCTTCTGGATTATGAACGCGTCTCGGGCCCGAGGGCCCGAGACTCTCCTGTTGAATATCAGAAGACTTGACTTAGCAATTCCCTATACACTTTCTATTTTTAAGAGAGATCTGGTTTTTAGAGTTTTTAGAGAGATCTGCCGGAGGCTATCTCCCTGACCTGACTCACATCAAGACCGCAGATCTTCGAAATTGAGGCAAAATCCATCTTCATGGCGAGAAGATTATGTATGACTTCTTTCGCCATAGCTAACTTTCCTTTCGATTCTCCCTCGGCCCTGCCTTCAGCCCTGCCTTCATCAAGATATTGCTGCCTGTACTGCTCCTTCAGCTCCTCGCGCATCATCTCCATGCCGCTCCTGATCTCGGCATCCTTAGCCTCCGACTGGCTGTAGAGCACGTATTCGCTGTCCGACATGTTCGTTTTCTCGGCAGCCTTGAAAAAATCCTTGTAACCCATATCCTTAAATTCTTCCGAGTCCCTGTCGAGCGAGCCTATCCGGTCGACCAGATAGCTCAGCCTCTCGAACTCCGTTTCACACTCTTTCCAGCTTTCCGGCAGCTCCGGCAGACAGATGAGGAATATGTTCACCCTGTCCGAGAACTCCGTGGCCGTCTCCCTGTCATACAGGACAACGTCGTGGAACAGCCGTTTGGGAAGGTTCCTGACATTGAAGTCAGACACTATCACCGAGAACACCGGCGCGACGTCGTAGTTCCATCCCGTCGTCCCCTGCCCCGATATGATGCGCGACGTGTAGAACACTATGCGGTTGACGAACAGCGGGGAGTCGACGTTCTGCATCTCCACTATGAAGTGATGCCCCTCGGGCGACGAGCAGTAGATGTCGTAGATTATCTTCTTGCCCTCCTGCGTCTCGGGGAGCATCTCCTTGTCGTGGTATTCGATGTCCTTCACGACGATGTCGCGTCCCGCCCTCTCGAAGATGGCGTTGAGGTAGCGTATAAGGACGGACTTGTCTCCATATCATATCGGGTTTGATGTCCACAAAGATAGCGTTTATCTTTTAATTATACAATAATCACGTTCACTTCATTCCGCACCGGGGTAATCAAATACGACGACTTCGTGTCGCCGGGCTCGGAGAACGCCGTGAAGGTAGCCGTTGCGGACCTCCCCTTCATGATGGCAGAGAGCGTCTCCGGCCCGAAGCTGTAGACGCCTCTGCTTCTTTAGGCGAGAAATTGAATCATAGGCTTGCGAGGCGCTCCGCCGGACTGCGCCTGAGGATGCGCTGCAGGCATATTATCTTGTAAGGGTGACCGACCTTGAGAAGGACATCCTGTTCGCGACTCCGCTAAGCGTCGACGATTTGGCCGAATCAGCTGAAGTTCTGGAAAGCAGATACTACGACCTCCAGGGCCGCAGCCTTAACGGACCCACTGACGGAGTATACGTGAAGGTCGACATCTTCGCGGATGGCCACCGCAAGGTCACAAAACACGTGAAGTAGTCAAAGGCATAACGCCTGTATCACTATTGCTGACTTGCGTCTCAACCACGTCTCCTATCTTCTCCTCTTTTCTTTAAGCGCGTCTCCGGCCTCCGGGCCGGGGAC
>USHH01000234.1 GCA_900554345.1 uncultured Bacteroidales bacterium
CTTCGAGTGGAGAAGCGATGAATGTCATGGATTCGTGTGTGGCGGCGAGACGCCGACTTTCCAGGAAAAAAGCCACCGCCCGGGACGGGCGATGGCTTTATAGGGTGTGAGGCCGACGATGCCGGCTCGGGAAGGATCAGAGGGATGCGATGTTGAAGTTGGCAAACTCCAGGTCGTTCTTCGCACGGTTGAGAAGCTGCGGATTGAGCTTCACGGCCTGACGGAGGTTGCTCAGCACGCCGCTCTCGTTGTTGGTGCGTGCGGCGAGCACGGCCATCAGATAGTAGGTGGTGGCGTCGGGATTGGCGATGCTCTGGAGAGTGTTGCGGGCAGCGCTGTAGTCCTTGGCGAGGATGCGGCCGAGGGCGGCGTTGTTGGTCTTGGCGTTGCCGAAGGCGTTGTTGGCCTTGGCCACCTCACCCTGTGTGAGATAGTAGACGCCGAGAGCGTCGGCTGCCTCAGGCACGCCGGCCGAAGCGCCGAGGAGCTCGTTGGCCTTTGCGTAGTTGCCCTCGAGCAGGTTGATGAGGCCGAGGTTCATCTGCACCTCCTTGCTTGCGGGGTCGAGCCTGGCGGCCTTCTGGAAGTTGGCCTTGGCAGCTGCATAGTCGCCGGCGATATACTGAGTCATACCGAGGTTGTTGAAGCCGCGGTAGTCGTTGGGGAAGAGCTCGGTGGCCTTCTTGTAGACCTGCATCTTGCGGGCGTTGTCGTTGCTGAGGGTGGCGGTGTAGAGGATTTCGTTGGCTGTCAGCTCGGAAGGATGGGCGTTGAAGATGTCGATGAGCTCCTGGTCGCTCTTGCCGATGGTGTTGATGGAGGCCTGGATGCGGGAGTAGCGGAGCTGCGGGAGGATCTGGTTGGCGAGCTCGTCGAATACGGAGGAGAGGTTGCGGAGCTCCTTCTCGCGCTGCTCGGGATCCTTATACATGTTGAGTACGCTGAGGATGAGGTCCTTGTCCTGGATGTTGCTTGCCTGCACGAGCTTCTGGAAGCCCTCCCAGTCTTCGGGAGTGAACTGCGAGGTCAGCTCGCCAAACTCTGTGATCTTGTCTTTCTTGAGCTGCTTCTCCATGAGGGAAGTGGTGTTCTTCTCACGGCGCTCCGCGAGCTCGGTGTTGAAAGAGAGCGTGCCGTCGGGGGAGGCGAAGGAGCTGATGTTCACGCCGGCGATCTCCTGGTTGGGAGCCGCGTTGGCGGCGCGGAGGCGCTCGTTGAGGTCAACGTAGTCGGTGGCCGTGATCTGGTTGTTGCGGATATTGGCCTGGTTGATGAGGAACCGGATCTCGGCGTTATATTTCTCGTTGATCACCCTCTGGAAGTCATCCTTGGCGATGGCGGGGGTCACGGTAGCGGCTGAAGCGAGGGTCGAGGTGGCGATGACGCCGTTGCCCACCTTCACGCGGGGGAGGCCGTAGAGCTTGCCGTTCTGGTCGACGGAGAAGTCGAGGTAGAGGTCGGATTTCTCCATCTCGGGGCGGTAGGCCACATTGAAGGGGATCTGCACGGTGCCGCCGGTCTGGTAGCTTACCATCTGGCCGTTGGCCCTTACGTTCTCGCCCTGGATGGTGACGGAGCCGGAGGCAGTCTCGCCGCCCTGATATACGAGCACCGGAGTGGCTGTGACGCGGGCGTTCTTGACCATGAACTTCGCGGGGATGTTGCCGGTGATGGTGGCGGGCACGTTCTCGCCTACGGTCTCGAGGGGAGTGGGGGTGGTGGTGAAGAAATCACTCTGGAACTGGCCGAGCTTCTTGTTGCACCCCGTGGTGCCGAGCAGCACGACTCCCAAAGCGACACAAATCACATTCTTGTTCATAAACTATTGTCTTTTATATGGGATAATGAAATAAAATGCGACATATTGCAATCTATGCGGCGCTATGGGCTTCCGCTGGGGAAGACCGGCGGACGCCTCTCTGCATAAATCGGGCGTAAAGATAGTGAAAAAACCTGGAATTCACAATTTTTATAGCGTACCCTGCTCGATAAGACAGGCTATCCGCTCTATTATCGCGTCCTCGTCGTTTTTCTCTGGATGGAAGCCGGCCTTCATGTTGACGCCGAAAAAGCGGCCGAAGGTCTGCCAGAACCCGGCGCGGAAGGAGCCTAAAAACGCCTTCACGATGTTGAATCCCGACTGGTCGGTCTCCCGGTTGATGAGCTTTAGCAGCACTTTCCCCTGCCGCTTGGTCATCGACTTCACCACCGGCTTATAGCGCTCGAAGATGTCGTGCTCCAGGCGTTTGAGGTGGGCCTCGCGGGCCTTCTTGTCGGGGATGCTCTGGATATACTCGTAGGTCTCGCAGAGGGTGGAGAAGGCGAGCTTCGCGTAGGGAAGCGTCTTGCGCACATCGCGCACGGTGCGCCAGTAGAATTCCTCCTGCTTCTTGTTCTTGAACTTCAGCTCCGGAAAGACGGTGATGCCGGTGAGCACCGTCATCCTCACCGTGTCGCCGTATTCATCCACGAAATGATAGTAGCCCTTCACGTATTTCACGTCGACCTTCGGCTCCTCGGCCTGCGGGGAGTCGGCGCGGCAGGGGAGCGTCAGAAGCGCGGCCGCCATGAGGGTCAGTATGGTGAGGAGTCTATGCATCTATTATAAAACGCTTTCGGGCGAAAAATTATTTTTGATGACACATCGAAAAAATGCGGTTGTCAGAGCAGGGCGAAGAGGAGGTCGGGGCCGTGGCGGAAAAGGAGGGGCGGGAGCGTCTCGCCGTCTGCCATGCGTCGACGCCATTCGTTGGCCGTGCGTGCCGCCGCAGGCGTCAGCTCCGCTCCGGCGAGGGCGTCGAGGCCGAGGGTGTCGCAGACGAGACGGTGTATGGCAGCGGTGAATTCAGCGAGACTCTCCGGCTTCCCGGCATATATGGCGAGAAGCTCCGGCATGAGATGGTCGTGGAAGGGAAAGCGCCCCAGGAGCGTCGAGAGGGTGGCTGGATGGGTGCGCGGCCAGTCG
>USHH01000235.1 GCA_900554345.1 uncultured Bacteroidales bacterium
GGGGTGAGGCGGCCCGCCTGGGCGGGGGGGGGGGGCCCCCGCCACTCCCAATTTGACTCTTTATCCTACGGATGCACCGGGGCGCACGCTGCCGTTGGGGCCGACCACCACCAGACGCCCGTCGGCGTCGACGGCGCTCAGCACCATACCCTGCGACTCCACGCCGCGGAGCTTGCGAGGCGCGAAGTTGGCCATGAAGCACACTTCCTGCCCCACGAGCTCCTCCGGCCTGTAGTATTTCGCGATGCCGCTCACTATCGTGCGGCCGCCCATGCCGTCATCGATCGTCAGCTTAAGCAGCTTGTCGGCCTTCGGCACCTTCTCGCATGCCGTCACCTTCCCCACGCGGATGTCCATCTTCTCGAAGGTGGGGAAGTCCACCTCCGCCTTCACGGGGTCGGGCGTCCACGCCTCGGCGGCGTTCTTCTCCTTGGCGGCCTGAAGCTTGGCCACCTGGGCCTCCACCACGCTGTCGTCGATGCGCTCGAAGAGGAGCTCCGGCTTCGCGATGACGTAGCCGGCCGGCACGAGGTCGAACCTTCCGGCGTCGCTCCAGCGCAGCTCCCCGAGGCCCAGCCACGGAGCCAGACGGTGCGACATGAAGGGCGTGAAGGGCTCCATCACGATGGCGAGGTTGGCGCAGATCTGGAGCGCCGTGTTGAGGATAGTCGCCGTGCGCGCCGGGTCGGTCTTGATGAGCTTCCAGGGCTCCGTGTCGGCCAGGTATTTGTTGCCGACGCGCGCTACGTTCATCACGTCTTTCAGTGCCTCGCGGAAGTGGAAATTGTCGAGATTGCGTTCGGCCTCGGCGATGCTCTTCCTCACCTCGTCGATGGCGGCGCGGTCGATCTCCTGGAGCTCGCCCGCCTCAGGCGTCACCCCGTCGTAGTATTTATGCACGAGCACCATAGCGCGGTTGACGAAGTTGCCGAGGATGGCCACTAATTCGTTGTTGTTGCGGGCCTGGAAGTCGCGCCAGGTGAAGTTGTTGTCCTTGGTCTCGGGGGCGTTGGCCGTCAGCACGTAGCGGAGCACGTCCTGCTTGCCCGGCAGCTCGCGGAGGTATTCGTGGAGCCATACAGCCCAGTTGCGCGAGGTGGAGATCTTGTCGTCCTCGAGGTTGAGGAACTCGTTGGCCGGCACGTTGTCGGGGAGGTTGTAGCTGCCGTCGGCCATCAGCATGGCCGGGAAGACGATGCAGTGGAACACGATGTTGTCCTTGCCGATGAAGTGGAGCATGCGTGTCTCGGGGTCTTTCCACCAGCGCTCCCAGTCGTCGCCCACGGCGTCGATGGTGTTGGAGATATAGCCGATCGGGGCGTCAAACCATACGTAGAGCACCTTCCCCTCGGCTCCCTCCACGGGCACGGGGATGCCCCATTTCAGGTCGCGGCTCACGGCGCGGGGCTGAAGGCCGAGGTCGAGCCACGACTTGCACTGGCCGTAGACGTTGGGCTTCCACTCTTTGTGCTCCTCGAGGATCCACTGGCGCAGGCGGGGCTCCCATTTGTCGAGCGGCAGATACCAGTGGGTGGTCTCGCGCAGCTCGGGGGTGGCGCCGGAGAGGGCCGACTTCGGGTTGATGAGCTCCGAGGGGCTCAGCGAGGTGCCGCAGGCCTCGCACTGGTCGCCGTAGGCGTGCTCGTTGCCGCAGCGCGGGCACGTGCCCGTCACGTAGCGGTCGGCGAGGAATTCCCCCGCCTCCGGGTCGTAGAGCTGCTCGGAGGTCTTCTCGATGAATTCCCCTTTCTCGTAGAGCCTGCGGAAGAAGTCGGAGGCCGTCTTGCGGTGGGTGGCCGACGTGGTGCGGCCGTAGACGTCGAAGCTGATGCCCAGCTCCTCGAAGCTGTCGCGGATGATGGCATGGTAGCGGTCTACGATGTCCTGCGGGGTGACGCCCTCGCGGCGCGCCTTGATGGTGATGGGCACGCCGTGCTCGTCGCTGCCCCCCACAAACATCACCTCCTCGCCTTTGGAGCGGAGGTAGCGTGCGTAGATGTCGGCCGGCACGTAGACGCCGGCCAGGTGCCCGATGTGCACCGGGCCGTTGGCGTATGGCAGCGCCGACGTGATCAAGGTCCTTTTGAATTTCCTTTCCATATATTTGCTTTTTAAATGATTTCTTTCAGAATCCTCACCCTTCACCCTTGACTCTTATCACGCTCATTCCGTCGCGGAGCGGCAGGATCACGCACTCCACACCCTCGTCGGAGGCCACCATGTCGTTGAAGGCCATCACCCCGCGTGTCTGCGGCGCGTGCTTACCCTCTTCTGTAACGTGGCCGTCCCACAGCGTATTGTCGGCGATGATATATCCGCCGGGGCGCGTCAGGCGGCGGGCCGCCTCGTAGTAGGCCGGATAGCGCCGCTTGTCGGCGTCGATGAAGACGAGGTCGTAGCTCTCCGGCTCCATCGCGGCCATCAGCTCCTCGGCGTCGCCGATGTGCAGCCGCACGCGCCGTCCCCACTCCACGCGGGCCAGATTGGCGCGTATTATGTCCTCCAGCTCGTCGTCGGCCTCGAGGGTGTCGACGCAGGCGTCGCCCGTCAGTCCCTCGGCCATGCATAGCGCAGAGTAGCCGGTGAACGTGCCGAGCTCCAGCAGCCGCCGCGGCCGGATCATCCTGACCAGCATCTTCAGCAGCCGTCCCTGGAGGTGGCCGGAGCACATGCGGCCGTTCACCGTCCGCAGGTTTGTCTCGCGGTCGATGCGGCCGAGCTCCACGGGCTCCCGCTCGATATGCCCCTCGATATATCTCTCTAATTTGTCAGTCATTGATTTCCAGGTCGTTGTTTTTTATTTAATCATGCTTAATCATGATTATCCCTGATTAATCATGATTAATCTTGATAATCCCGAGAATCCCGAGAATCGGTTATTGCGCGAGGAGCTCTGGGAGAGGCGGCGTCTCGCCGCCACCCTGCGAGACCATCGGTATTCTCGCCGGGTGGCTTGC
>USHH01000236.1 GCA_900554345.1 uncultured Bacteroidales bacterium
GCTCCGGAGGAGCTTCCCACCATGACCGGGAAATCAAACTGGCTGATGCAGAATTTCTGGAACCCGCTCAACCTCAAAAGCAAGGAAGCGGTGGACCAGGCTGCACTCAACCACGCCTTCAAGGTCTATGTCACCCCGATGCGCTGGGCCGACCGCGAGGTATCGCTCTCATCGGTCGACGATCTCGTGAAACAGCTGCAGAAAAACCCTACACTCCTTCTCCAGTTCACCAAAGCGGCCGAAGAGAACCTCTACGGTCCGCGGGCCGATGTCTTTATCGACGAGGTCTACATAAAGTTTCTCGAAGGAATAGTAAAACAGAAGAAGATCAGCGAGCTCCAGCGCAGCCGCTACGAGCGGCAGCTGAAGATACTGAGCGGCAGCCTTCAGGGCTCTCCCGCACCGCATTTCGAATTCGAGCGGGCCGACGGCACCACCGGTGAATATTACCCGATGTCGACTCCGACCATCATAGAGTTCGGCGACCCCGACTGTACCGACTGCCAGCTCGACAAACTGCGTCTCGACACCAACCTGAAGCTCGGCGACGCCATCGACAAGGGAAAGGTCAATGTGATGTTCATCATGCCGGCGCCTCCCGAAGGATGGCAGGAAAAGGTGAAGGACTATCCCTCGAAATGGGTAGTGGGCGCATCGGAGGATATCGACGATATCTACGACATACGCCTTACCCCGACCTTTTATGTGATAGGAGGGGACGGCACGATAGCTGCCAAAAACGTCACAGTCGACAACGCCATCAACGTGGCGCTCTCCGCCGCCGAGGCCAATTATTGAGTCACACAACACTAACCACAGAATATAACCCTATATGACACGCTCACTGTCGAAAATAATAAAAAGGGCTTATATCCGCACCACCGGATATTCCTACACCAACCTCGGGCGGCTCTTCCTGCGGCTCTTCGTGGGCATCATGCTGATGCAGTTCGGAATCAGGCAGCTTGGCTGCTTCGCCGAGATGTGCCACACGTTTCCCTCGGTGCTCGGCATGAGCCCGGAGCTATCGATGACCGTGATGATAGTGATTGAGATCGGCTGCTCGGTCTTCATCATGTCGGGCTTCCTGACGCGCATCATGACCGTGCCGCCTGTAATCTCCATGCTGGTGGCTGAGTGGTATCTGCTCCACGACCAGCTCGGCACCCCGGCCTACATGCTCGACTGGCAACAGCAGGGTTATCTGCCGGTGATGTTTCTGGGCATCTATTTCTTCATCCTGCTTGTAGGGCCGGGCAAGATATCCGTCGACTATTTCCTATCGCTGCATATCCTGCACAGCAACAATCAGAGCGAATCGCAGCTCGAGGAGGTATAGGCCATGCGGATAGCGATGCTCGTTTCGGGAGGCGTCGACAGCGCCGTGGCGCTCGACAGGCTCGTGGCCGAGGGCCACGACATACACCTCTACTACATAAGGATCGGAATGGATAACGGCGAGGGCGACTGCTCTGCCGACGAAGACATCGAGATCTGCACACTCCTCGCCAGGAAATACTCGCTGCCGCTCGATGTGGTGTCGCTGCATGAGGAATACTGGGAATATGTGATGGAATACACTCTGCGCACCGTGAAGGAAGGGCTTACACCCCATCCGGACATGATGTGCAACAAGCTGATAAAATTCGGGCTCTTCGAGGAACGTTACGGCCATCTCTACGACAAGACGGCCACAGGCCACTACGCTGCGATCCGCGAGATCGACGGCCGGCTCTTTCTCGCCACGGCGCCCGACCCCGTGAAAGACCAGACCGACTTTCTCGCACAGATTTCCTACAGCCAGCTGAGCCACCTTATGTTTCCGCTCGGCAAACTCACGAAAGCCGAGGTGAGGCGTCTGGCCAAGGAAGCATGTCTGCCCAACTCCCAACGCAAAGACTCGCAGGGCATATGCTTTCTTGGCAAGATAGACTACAGCGACTTCCTCGAGCGCAAGCTCGGCACAAAGCAAGGCGCGGTGGTCGATATAGCCACCGGACGCAAGATCGGCATCCACCGAGGCTACTGGTTCTACACCATCGGACAGCGGAAGGGCCTCGGCCTCAGCGGAGGGCCTTGGTTTGTAGTGAGGAAAAACGTGAGAGACAACGTAGTGTATGTAGCCAACGGATATGACACTCCGAAGCAATACGGGCGCATAATCAACGTTTCAAATATGAACTGGATCACGTGTGATCCGTTAGAGGGGAAAGACGACGGAAGGCTCAGGATGGCGATCAAGACCCGCCACACTCCACACTTCACCGATGCCTGGATAAGGCGTGGGAAAGCCGACGACATAGAGATAGAGACCGAAGAGCCCGTGCAGGGCATCGCCCCCGGTCAATACGCCATCGTCTATACCCCCGACCGCGCCCTATGTCTGGGCTCGGGCATGATAGTGGCGCCGGAGCGTCACCGCCGCATACCAAAAAACAAAGAAGCGACAACAGAAAATGGAACAACGACATAAGCTTGAATTGATAGGCATCACCTACCAGCAGGTGGAAAGCAATGTATTCGCCCTCATCCTCCAGGCCGAGGGGACGACGCGCCGGCTGCCGATATTCATCGGCTATGCCGAGGCACAGGCCATAGAATGCAAACTGCAGGATGTGAATCCGCCCCGTCCGCTGACCCATGACACTATGATCAGGGCCATGTCGGCGTTCGGCATCTCGCTGATCGAGGTCGAGATCAGGCGACTCCCCAACGGCGTCTTCGCCGCCAACCTCCTTATCTCGGACGGCAAGATGCAACGCACCATCGACAGCCGCTCGAGCGACGCGGTGGCACTCGCCATCAGAGTCGGCGCCCCCATCTACACCAGCGAGAGCGTGATGCGCGAGGCGGGATTCGACGCGGAGACCGGCAAGGGAGTGGGCCAGGGTGCCCGCTGGAAGATGTCGGAGCGGAAGCCCGGAGCGGCGCAGGCCAGAGCCTTCACAAGAATTG
>USHH01000237.1 GCA_900554345.1 uncultured Bacteroidales bacterium
CCTCCATAGCAGCCGGCGCGTCGCGCGAGCTGCCCCGTGGCCTCTACATCGTGAAGGGATCGAAAGGCTCCGAAAAGGTAGCGCTCTGACCGGCATCAAGACACGACGACCTACGATAAAGACAATCCCCGCAACTTTCCGGTTGCGGGGATTGTCTTTATCGTGTCTTCGTGTCGGCCTCTCAGCCGTTGCTGTTCTCCTTCTGGAAGATGTGGCGCAGGCGGGAGAAGATGCGCTTGGCCGTCGACTCCGTAGGCTCAACGTTGGGAGAGTTTTTCAGGCTCTCGATGGCAGCCCTCTCCGAGTCGGTGACATTCTCCGGCACATATACCATGACATTGACGAGGATGTCACCACGCGTGCTGCTGTTGTATTGCGGAAGGCCCTTGCCGCGCAGCCTCAGCACCTTGCCTGGCTGTGTGCCCGGAGCTATCTTCAGACGGGCTCGCCCCTCCACGGTGGGCACCTCGGCGGTGCCGCCGAGGGCGGCTGTCGGGAAGTCGAGCATCAGGTTGTAGATGAGGTCGTTGCCGTCGCGTATCAGCTCGCTGTCCTTCTCCTCCTGGATCACGATTAGCAGGTCGCCGTTGACGCCGCCGTGGCGCGGGGCGTTGCCCTGGCCGCGCATGGTGAGCGTCATGCCGTCTTCCACTCCGGCGGGGATGTGGAAGGATACGATCTCCTCCTTTCGCTCCACGCCCGAGCCGTGGCAGTAGCTGCACTGCTCGGTGATGATCTTGCCCTCTCCGTTGCATTCCGGGCAGACGGCCGTGGCCTGCTGGGGGCCGAAGATGGTGTTCTGCATGGTGGAGATATAGCCGGTGCCGTGACATCTCGGGCAGGTCGAGAAGGCGGTGCCGTCCTTGGCGCCTGTGCCGTGGCAGTGCTCGTCGGCCACCATGCGCGGAATCTTGAGCTTCTTCTCCACGCCGTTCATGATGTCCTTAAGCGACACCTTCACGGTGATGCGCAGGTCGGTGCCTTTGTTGACGTGCTTGCGGGGTGTGCCCCTCTGGGCGCCGCCGAAGCCGCCGCCAAACTCGAAATCGCCGAAGATATCTCCGAAATGCGCGAAGATATCCTCCATCGACATGCCGCCGGCGTGATAGGCGCCGCCACCACCGCCACCTCCGAATCCGGCAGGGCCCATGTTGTGGCCCCACTTGTCGTATTTGGCGCGCTTGTCGGCGTCGCTGAGCACGTCGTAGGCCTCGGCTGCCTCCTTGAACTTCTCCTCGGCCTCCTTGTCGCCCGGATTGCGGTCAGGGTGATATTGCACGGCCTTCTTCCTGTAGGCCTTCTTTATCTCGTCGGCCGTGGCGTTTTTCGCCACCCCGAGCACTTCATAATAGTCTCTTTTCTCTGCCATGGCAGTGCGGTGTTACTGGCCCACCACCACCTTTGCGTGGCGGAGCACCTTGTCGTTGATCATATATCCCTTCTCGACGGTGTCGAGGATCTTGCCCTTCTGCGACTCGTCGGGCACAGGCACGGCCGAGATGGCCTCGTGGCGGTCGGCGTCGAAGGTATTGTCGCTTTGGTCAAACTCCTTGACACCGTTCTGCTCGAGATATTTCTTCAGCTTGTTGTAGATGAGGGTCATCCCCTCCTCCACGGCCTGCGCGTTGTCGGTGGCGGCGGCCGCCTTCAGCCCGCGCTCGAAATCATCCATGATCGGGAGTAGCCCTTTCAGCACGCTCTCGCCCGCATTCCTGATGATCTCGCTTTTCTCGCGGAGCGTACGCTTGCGGAAGTTGTCGAATTCCGCCATCAGGAAAAGATATTCCTTCTTCTCCCTGGCCACTTCCTCCTCGAGCCCGGCGATTCTGGCTGAAGTCTCGTCAGACTCCGCGGCGCCCTCTGTCCGCTCAGGCTCAGCCGCTTCCGTGTCCCTGACCTCGGCCGGAGTCTCCTCCGTATTCTCTTCCGTCAGCGGTGTCTTGTTTTCTTCTTCCATTGTAGTATATCTTCTTTGGCCATCGGGCCGGTGATGCCCGTGGCGACGTTTTTTATTCTCTTTCATCTGTTCCGAATATTATATGCCATTCAAATTCCAGGCCAAGAAATGTTAAAACCGCCCTTCCGGCATATAATAAAATTTCCTGACTCGTCTTATAATCTCAACAACCAAACAGCGCTTTGGGTTGACCCCGCGATGCATCCTGCAGCCTCCGCATCGGCTTTATTATCAAATATCCCGTAGACCGACGAGCCCGAGCCCGACATCAGGGCGAAGAGGGCGCCTGCCTCGTATAGCGCGTTTTTGATACGCGGCAGCTCCGGGTAGCGGGGGAAGAGCGAGGCCTCGAAGTCATTCTTCACCACCCTGCGCCATTCCCGGATCGGAAGGCCGGGAAGCTGACGGAGGTCGAAATCAGACGCCTTGGGCGTGACGCCGGCGAATGCCTCGGCAGTGGAGACATATAGCGGCGGCTTCACCACGGCCAGCCATTTACCCCGCAGGTCGAGCGGCAGGAGCCGCTCCCCTATTCCCGAGGCGTAGCAGCACTCATTATATATGAAGAAGGGGCAGTCGGCACCCAGACCCGTGGCCATCTCCACGAGCTCCCCGCGGCTGAATGGATTGCCGGCCATATCGTTGAGCATCCGGAGCGTAAACGAGGCGTCGGCGCTTCCCCCTCCCAGGCCGGCGCCGTCGGGCAGGTGTTTCTGGAGCGTCACCAGCAGGGGAGGCAGCGGCTCCAGACCCCTGGCGCGGATGCAGCGATGGAATATGTTGACGGCCTTCACCACCAGGTTCTTCTCGAGAGGGCAGTCCACCTTCCGGCCGAGCATCAGGAAGCAGTCGCTGCCGTATGCCGCCCCTTCGCTCATCTCCGGATCGCACTCCACGATCTCGAGCGCGTCGGCGAAGGGATCCGGATTGTCGGGTTCGCCGCTGTGGACGCCCACTGGATAGGAAACTGTGGGGGGGGGCAGCCTTTTT